>DATLGV010000410.1:0-4739 GCA_035540275.1 Acidovorax sp.
CGCACCGTGCAGGAAGACCTGCGCGAAGTCGCGCCCACCATGTTCCTGGGCGTGCCGCGCATCTGGGAAAAGCTGCACGCCGCCATCCACATCAAGCTGCAGGAAACCGGCGGCCTGCGGCGCGCGCTGTTCCACAAGGCCTACAACGCCTGCAAGCCGCTGGCCGAAAAGCCGCGCAGTGCCTGGAGCGCGGCCGACAAGCTGGCCTTTGCCGCCAGCTACTGGCTCGTCTTTCGCGCGCTGCAGAACTTCATCGGCCTGCGCAATGCGCATGTGGCTCTCACGGGTGCCGCGCCCATTCCGCCCGACGTGGTGCGCTTCTTCCGCGTGCTGGGCGTGCCGCTCATCGAGGTGTATGGCCTGACCGAATCCACTGGCATGGTCACGGGCCATCGTCTGGACCATGTGGTGGTGGGCACCGTGGGCGTGCCCACGCTGGGCGTGGAGCACCGCATTGCCGACAACGGTGAGCTACAGCTCAAAGGCGACATGGTGTTTGCGGGCTACTACAAGAACCCTGAAGCCACGGCCAGCAGCATCGTGGACAGCTGGTTGCACACGGGCGACGTGGTGCGCGAATTGCACGGCCAGGTCCAGATCGTGGACCGCCTCAAAGACATCATGATCACGGCCGGCGGCAAGAACCTCACGCCGTCCGAAATCGAGAACACCATGAAGGGCAGCCCCTTCATCAAGGAATGCATCATCGTGGCCGAGGCGCGCAAGTTTGTCGGCGCGCTGGTGATGATCGACTACGAGACCGTGGGCAAGTGGGCCGAGGCGCGGCGCATTCCGTTCACGCACTACCGCTCGCTGGTGGAGCACCCGGAGGTGCGCGGCCTCATCGATGCCGAAATCAACCAGGGCAACCAGCGCTTGGCGCAGGTCTCGCAAATCCGCAAGTTCCACCTGCTGACCAAGGAGCTGGACCACGACGACGGCGAGGTGACCGCGACCATGAAGGTGCGCCGCGCCAGCATCTACAAGACCTACGCGGCCGAGATCGAGGCGCTGTACCACTAGCCCGGGGGCCCATCACTTGCCGCGTTGATTACTATCAAAACAGGAGCTATCAGCGCTTATCCATCAAGCGACAGAGGCCAATTTCACATGAAAACCACCGACGCCGCCCCTACCACCCCCCTGCTGCTGGAACGCAACGGCGCCATCGCCACGCTGCGCTTCAACCGGCCCGAGGCACTCAACGCCATCGACGTGCCCATGGCCAACGCCTTCCTCGCCGCGGTGCAAACCCTCGCGGCCGATGCCAGCGTGCGCGCCGTGGTGCTGTGCGGCAACGGCCGGGGTTTCATGGCCGGTGGCGACCTGGCCACGCTGCGCGCCGACCCGGTGCAGGGCGCCATCGACATCCTCACGCCGCTGAACCAGGCGCTGCTGCTGCTCGCGCAGATGAACGCGCCCGTCATCGCACAGGTGCACGGTGCGGCCGCCGGTGCGGGCCTGAGCCTGGTGCTGATGGCCGACTACGTGATCGCGGCCGAAGGCACGCGCTTCAACCTGGCGTACATCAACCTGGGCACCAGCTGCGACGTGGGCGCCTCGTGGGCGCTGCCGCGCATCGTGGGGGTGCGCCAGGCGCTGGAGATTGCGCTGCTGGGCGAGGCCTTCACGGCCGACGACGCGCTGCGCCTGGGCCTCGTCAACCGCGTGGTGCCCGCCGCCGAGCTGGACAGCGCCACCGCAGCCCTGGCCCAGCGCCTGGCCAGCGGCCCCACGCTGGCCTACGGTGCGATGAAGCGCCTGATGCGCGCGTCGATGGACCATACCCTGCCCGATCAGCTAGCTGCTGAAAAGGACGCCTTTGTGCAGTGTGCGGGCACCGAAGACTTCCGTGCCGGGGTGGAGGCGTTTCACCTGCGCCAGAGCCCGCAGTTTGTAGGGCGCTAGCTCGCCCATCGCCTGCATTTTTTCATCGCCTTCTTCGCCACGGCCGCCCAGCGCAGGCATTGGTCACGATTCCAGAACACTCCGTTTGCCCGGCCCGGGTTTATCCCGGCGCCACGGCCGTCTACAGTGCATGCAGTGCCACCGCTGGGTGCACGAAAGACACATCCCCATGATCGCCGTCCGCCCCTCCTCCGAACGGGGCCGGTCTTCCACCGGCTGGCTGCACAGCGCCCACAGCTTTTCGTTCGGTGACTTCTTCGACCTGCGCCACCAGGGCCATGGCAACCTGCTGGTGCTCAACGACGACACCGTCGCACCCGGCAAAGGCTTTGGCAGCCACGGGCACCGGGACATGGAAATCGTGAGCTACGTGCTCAGCATGAATGCCGAGGCCACCCTCTGGGCAGGCCTGTTCGACGGCGATGCCGAGACGGCCACGCAGGCGCTCGACCCCCAGCGCCTGGCATATGTGCATGTGGCACAGGGCACCGTGCAGGTCAACGGTGTACCACTGGCTGCAGGCGACGGCGCGTTGCTGGAGGATGAAAACCCGCTGACCCTGCACCATGGCACCGGCGCCGACGTGCTGGTGTTCGACCTGGCCCGCCGGTAAGCTGCTGTCCGCCACCATGCCCCACCCCAACGCCTTCCTCCACCTGCCCGAGCTGCAAGGCCGGCTCACCCCGGCCCATGCATCGGGCCTGCGCCTCACCGACGAGGTGCTGGCCGAGTGGGACGCCCAGGCGCGCTGCCAGGGCTTGCCCGCCCATTGGCGCCTGCCGGATCATGAGGTCGAGCAATCCCGCCGCGAAGTGCTTTCTGCCATCAGGGCCCAGCAGCACGATCTGTGGGTGTTTGCCTATGGCTCACTGATGTGGAACCCGGGCTTTCATTTTGACGAAGTGCGCCGCGCCCGCCTGCCCGGCTTTGCGCGCCGCTTTGCCCTCAGCACCACCATCGGCCGGGGCACCCCCGATTGCCCGGGCCTGGTGCTGACCTTGCAGCGCATGGGCGACGCGGACCCGCAAGCCCCAGCCAACTCCCCGGACTGCGAGGGCCTGGCATTCCGCATCCCGGCGCCGCTGGTGGAAGACGAATCCCGCATGCTGTGGCGGCGCGAGATGATCACCGGCGCCTACTGCCCGCAATTGCTGCCCCTGCCCACGCCCCAGGGCGACGTGCAGGCCCTGGTGCTGGTGGCCAACACGGCGCATACCCATTACCGGGGCGACCTGTCGCTGCAGGCCACGGCCGCAACCATTGCCACCGCCTGCGGGCGCATCGGCAGCAACCGGGACTATCTGGACCAGCTGGTGCAGCAGTGCGGGGTGCTGGGCATTGAAGACGCCTATGTGCGTGCGCTGGCGGCACTGGTGGACGCCGCCGCCTGCTGCAACGACCGCTGAAGCCACGGTGGCCCGGCGGGGGCCACGATGTCAGAACGGCGCCGACTCCGGGTCGGTATCGACGGGCACTTCCCGGGGACCGGTCACCACCCCACCCCCAGCCCCTTTGCGCGCCGGGGCAGAGGGTGCTGCTGCCGGCATGGGTGGCCGTGATGCAGCCGGGGCGGGGTCCGCCCTCTCGCTTGCCACGGCCTGCGCCGCACTCGCCACCCCACTCTCCGACTCCCCGCCCAGCGCCTCGATCAGGTCCGGAATCAGCTTGACCAGTTCGCCCGTGGCAATCGCCACATCGGTGTCAAAGCCGCCGTCGTCCGCCTTGGTGCCTTCAAACACCGTGTCCAGAAACGACACTTTCTTGATCTGCAGGCCTTCGGTGAGCATGAAGCTCACGCGGTCGTCCCAGGTGAGGGCCAGCTTGGTGGGCAGCTTGCCGGCGTCGATGTGGGCCTGCACCTCCTCGATGTCGAGCGGATGGCGGGCGTAGCGCACCACGGCTTTTTCTTCGTTGGCGCTTTTCAGTTCGCACTCGCGGTCCACGGTGAAGCCCACGGGCGGCTCCTGCTCCTTGAGCCAGTGGGCCATGGCGGCCTGCGGGCTGGTCTGGGTGTCCAGCAGCGACACCGACAGGCCGGGCAGCGATTCGACCAGCAGGGTCACCACTTCATCGGCGCGGCCCTGGCTGGACGTGTCCAGCACCAAGAGGCGCGAGGTGGTGTCGATCCAGATCCACATCGAGCCCTGCTTGGTGAAGGCCATGGGCAGCAGGTCGAGCTTGGCCTCGTCTTTGAGCTCCTTGCTTTCCTTCTTGCCGGGCTTGCGGCCGGTTTCCTTTTCGATGCGTTCGGCCTTTTCCTTGACCTTGCGCGCCAGCACGCTGCCGGGCAGCACCTTGGTCTCGACCATGAAGCGCAGGATCCATTGCCCGCCCACCGACTCGACCAGCGTGCCATGCAGCTCACCCCGGGGGGGCACCCAGCCCAGCGACTTCTCCTGCGTGGCGCCACATTCCTGGAAAGGGGCCTTGGCCAGCGCTTCTTCCACTTGCGTCAACTCGACCTGCCATTGCGGAGCAATGCGGTACACGATCATGTTCTTGAACACGGAAAACCTTTGGTTGGGGTCGCTGCGAACAGCGACACGGACACGGAACCCGCCATTGTCGGCGGTCGCCACCCGGGCGCCTGGCCTGGGGGACACCGGCAAGCACCGGGGGACTGAAAATGCTACGTTATCAATAGCATGCAAGGCAGAAAATACGGTCGCATCAAGGGCTATTGGCCCCAAATTTGCCGGGCGCTGCTTTGCAAGCGTTCGCCACAACTTTACACAGCCTCACCCAACGCGCACGGTAGCGATACGTGGGCGGCAGACACTGGACTCCAATCGCTGAAACGGTCGTTGCAGCGAGCTCACCACCGTGAAAGG
>DATLGV010000411.1:0-6285 GCA_035540275.1 Acidovorax sp.
CGCTGCGGCCGCGAGGTCTGCCGCTTCGCGGTCGGCAATTTCGAAAGCCAGGTTCAGGGCGGCCAGTACGGCGATGCGTTCGCGCGCCCGGACCTTGCCTGCGTCGCGGATGCGCGTCATGGCGGTGTCCACGCGTTCCACGGCATCCAGCAGGCGGCTTTCGTGGCCCTCGGGGCAGGTCAGCAGATAGCTTTGCTGCAGGATCTGCACCTCGATTTGCTTCATTCGGCTTCTTTCGTGAGCGGCGCGGCAGCGGGCAGGCGTTCGAGCAGGGCATCCACCCGGGCGCGTGCTGCGCTCAAGCGGGATTTGAGCGAATCGCGCTCCTGCGTCAGTGCCGCAACTTGATTCGCCAGCAGGGCATTGGTGCGCTGCAGCTCCGCGTGTCGCAGCAGCAGGCGCTCCACGCGTTCGGCGATCTGGTCGGTGGGGGACGGTATTGCCATACAGCCCGGGATTGTAGGCGTTGCGCCATGCGCCAGAGCCGCTGGGCGTCCAGCGGTGCCCGGCCCTGTCGGTGCCATGGCGAGCCACAGGGGGGTTGAGGTGTGGAGGGGCAGCCGGTAAACGGTCGTAAAATCCCGCTGTTGGTGCTCGCGGCGTGGTTCACATGCCGCAGTTCAACGGGAAGCAGGGAGGCGCGGTACCGCCGGTACTCGCCCAGCCTGCGCTGCCCCCGCAACGGTCAGCGGACGAATCGTCAGATTCTCTCTCCATCCATAAGCCACTGAGCGCCTTGAACAAGCGCATGGGAAGGCATTGGGGGGGTGTTCCGCCAGCCCGGATACCGGCCAACACGGTGGCTGCGTGCGCCCGTTTCTCGGCGCTGCGCGGCTGTATCACCCATATGCTGGCGGGAGGCCGGCGCGGGTTGTTTGTTGACCTTGATCCCCATGAAAATCCGTACCCTTCGTGCGCGCCCCCTGGCGTCGTTGCGCCTGTCCGCACCCCGCCTGGCACTGCTGTCCCTGGTCGCGGGGGGCGCCTGCAGCGCCCTGGCCCAGACCACGCCGGCTACCGGCGAGCTGCTGGCCCAAAACCTGCGCGCGCCCTCGCTGTCTGAAACCGTGGTGGCGGCCACGCGCACACCGCAACCGCTGGCCGACCTGGTGGCCGACATCTCCGTCGTGGACCGCGACACCATAGAAAGCAGTGGCGCTACCGGCCTGGCCGACCTGCTGGTCCGCCTGCCCGGTGTGGAGTTCTCACGCAATGGCGGCCCTGGCACCACCACCGGCGTGTTCCTGCGCGGGGCAGAGTCGCGCTTCACGGCGGTGTACATCGACGGGGTGCGCATCGACTCCCAGTCCACGGGCGGCGCGCCCTGGGAGAGCATTCCGCTGGGCCTCATCGACCGCATCGAGGTGCTGCGCGGCCCGGCGGGCGCCGTGTACGGCTCGGACGCCCTGGGCGGCGTGGTGCAGATCTTCACCAAACGGGGTGAAAAGGGCACGGCACCCTATGTGGGTGTGGGCGTGGGCAGCTACAACACCGCCAAGATCGAGGCGGGAATCAGCGGCGCCAGCGGCACGGTGGACTATGCGCTGGGCCTGGCAAGAGAGAACAGCAAGGGCTTCAACGCCCGCCCCATCGCCGGCCAGAACCCCGACCGCGACGGCTACCGCAGCACGGCGGGGCATGCGCGCGTGGGCCTGCAGGTGGACGCCGTGCACCGCCTTGAAGGTACGTTAATGGCCAACGACACCAACAGCGGCTACGACAACGGCCTGGGCAATGACGACCGCAGCTTGCACACCATGCACGCGCTGGGCCTGAACTGGATCGCCCAGTGGAGCAGTGCGTACAAGACGCGCTTGTCCATCACCGATTCGCGCGACGAATACCAGACCCGTCCCGCGCCGTACCTGAGCGACACGCGGCTGCGCGGCTACTACTTCCAGAACGAGTACCGCCAGGGCGCGCACCTGTTCACGGCGGCCCTGGAGCGCCGCGAAGACCGCCTGGAGAACCAACCCATCGACGCCAAGCGCTCGCAGGATGCACTGGCGCTGGGCTATGGCTACAACGCCGCAGGCCACACGGCGCAGATCAACCTGCGCCACGACTCCGACAGCGAGTTTGGCGGCAAAAGCACCGGCAGCGTGGCCTATGGCTATGCCATCACCCCGCAGTGGCGTGCCACGGCCTCGGTGGGCACGGCCTTCCGTGTGCCCACGCTGTACCACCGTTTCAGCGAATACGGTGTGGCCACGTTGCGCCCCGAAAGCAGCCGCAATGCCGAAGTGGCGCTGCGCTATGCCCAGGGCAACAGCACGTTCTCGTCCACGCTGTTCCGCAACCGCGTGAGCGACCTGATCTCCTTTGGTGGTGCGGGCACTTGCGCCTCCAGCTTTGGTTGCTATGCCAACACTGCCCGGGCCGAGTACAAGGGCGTGACGTTTGCCGGCACGCACCGCGTGGGCGACGTACAGCTGCATGGCTCCATCGACCTGCAGCGTCCGCTCAATCTGGACACCGGCAAGCAGCTGGCGCGCCGCGCCAAGCAGCACGCCACGTTCGGCGCCGACACGCACCTGGCAGGCTGGACGGTGGGCGCCGAGGTGCAGGCCTCGGGCCGCCGCTTCGACACCGTGGCCAACACCAACGTACTGGGCGGCTACACCCTGGTCAACCTGTACGCCAGCACCCGCCTTGCGCGCGACTACACGGTGCTGGCGCGCATCGACAACCTGGCTGACAAGGGCTACCAGCTGGCCCGCACCTACGCCACCGCAGGCCGCACGGTCTACGTCGGTGTGAAGTGGGCACCGCAGTGAAGCCCCCCCTGAGGCGCTGCGCGCCTTCCCCCCGGAGGGGGGACGCCACCCTTGGCCTGGCGGAGCCAGCTCCACGGTGGCACTGGCGTTGGGCGTGCCAGTGTCATCAACCGCTGGGTGAATGTCGCGCTGGGGGAGGTGTATGACAACACGCTGTCCAGCGCTGCTGATCGCAGCCCCGGCCTCCGGGCAGGGCAAGACCACCGTCACCGCCGCCTTAGCACGCCTGCACACACGCCAGGGGCGGCGGGTGCGGGTGTTCAAGTGCGGGCCGGACTTTCTGGACCCGCACTGGCACCAGCTGGCCAGCGGTGCACCCGTGCACCCGCTCGACCTGTGGATGAACGGCGAGGCCGACTGCGCGCAGCGCCTGCACGATGCGGCATGCGATTCGGACCTGGTCCTCATCGAAGGCGTGATGGGCCTGTTCGACGGCAGTCCCAGCGCGGCCGACCTGGCCCGGCACTTTGGCGTGCCGGTGCTGGCGGTGGTCGATGCCTCGGCCATGGCGGGCACCTTTGGCGCGCTGGCCTATGGCCTGCGTCACTACCGCCCGGGCCTGCCCTGGGCCGGTGTGCTGGCCAACCGCGTGGGCAGCGCGCGCCATGCCGATATGTTGCGGGACGGCCTGCACGATGCTGATGACTGGATGGGCGCGCTGATGCGGGTGCAGCCGGGCAATGCGCCTGCGGCTGCCCAGGCCGGTGCCGCCTTGCTGCCCGAACGCCACCTGGGCCTGGTGGCCGCGCACGAGCTGGACGACAGCCTGCAGCGGCTGGATGCTGCCGCCGATGCGCTGGCCGCCACGCCTTTGGGCCAGATGACGGTGGAAGACCTGCAGGGCTGGGCCGTGGACTTCCCGGCACCTGCCTCGAAGATTGCCATGCCTGCTTTGCTCTCAGGCCGCACGGTGGCCGTGGGGCGTGACGCGGCGTTCTGCTTCATCTACGCTGCCAACGTGCAATGTTTGGAGCAAATGGGCGCGCGCGTGGTGTTCTTCTCGCCGCTGCACGATGTCGCATTGCCCGATTGTGACGCCGTGTGGCTGCCCGGCGGCTACCCCGAGCTGCACACCGCGCAGATCGCCGCCAACACTGCCATGCAGGCCAGCCTGAGCGCCCATGTGGCGGCTGGCAAGCCGCTGTGGGCCGAGTGCGGCGGCATGATGGCGCTGTTCGAATCCATCACCCTCGCGGACGGCGGCGCGGCCCCGCTCTGGGGCCTGCTGCCCGGCCGCGTGACCATGCAAAAGCGCCTGGCAGCGCTGGGACCGCAGCACCTGACGTTGGCGGGGCACACGCTGCGCGGCCACACCTTCCACTATTCGACCAGCGACAGCAGCGCCCCCGTGGCAGCCCGCACGGCGCGCCCCCACGAGGCCGTGGCGCCCGATGCGGGCGAAGCGCTGTACCGGCAGGGCAGCGTCCACGCCAGCTACTTCCACGCCTGGTTCCCGTCCAGCCCCCAGGCCGTGGCGCACCTGCTGGGTGCTGAGGGCAACGCATGACGTCCGCCCGGCCTTTGTCCATCACCACCGAGCTGATCCTGGGCGGCCAGAAAAGCGGCAAATCCCGCCGCGCTGAGCTGCTGGCGCGCGACTGGCTGGCGCAGTCTGCCGACCGCCGCGCCGTGCTGATCGCCACGGGCCAGGCCTGGGACGACGAGATGCGCGAGCGCATCGCCCGCCACCAGCGCGACCGCGCCGAGCGCGTGCCTGGCCTGCAGACGGTGGAAGAGCCGCGCGACGTGGCGGGGGCCCTCACGCAGCTCAGCACGCCGCAGACCCTGGTGGTGGTGGACTGCCTCACGCTGTGGCTGACCCAGTGGAGCATGCCGCTGGGGTTCGAAGCCATGGATTCTGAGCAAAAACAGGCGCAAACGATGGAATGGAAAGCGCAAGCTGCTATGTTTTTGGAAGCAATTCGGCAATCCCCCGGGCCCGTTGTTCTGGTGGGCAACGAAATAGGCCTGGGGGTCATCCCGATGGGGCGCGAAGTGCGCGCCTATGTAGATGCGCTGGGCACCCTCAACCAGCAAGTGGCGCAGGTCTGCCCCCGCGTTACGCTCATGGCCGCAGGCTTGCCTCTTACCTTGAAAGAACCCCGGTGATGAAACCCACCCCCGTGCGCCGCATCCTCTGGGTGATCGCCATCCTCATCGTGCTGGGCCTGCTCATGGCCGGGCTGGCGCGGGCGCAGCCGGTGCAGGTCACCGACGACCGGGGCCGCGCGGTGACGCTGCCGCGCCCGCCTCAGCGCATCGTGAGCCTGCTGCCATCGCTCACCGAAACGATCTGCGCGCTGGACCAATGCCACCGCCTGGTGGGGGTGGACCGCTATTCCAACTGGCCCGAGTCCGTCACCCGCCTGCCGCAGGTGGGCGGTGGGCTGGACCCCAACATCGAGGCCATTGTGGCGCTGCGGCCCGATGTGGTGCTGATGGCCACATCGTCCCGCGCATCGGCCCGGCTGGAGTCGCTGGGCATCGCCGTGGTGGCGCTGGAGCCCAAGACCCACGCCGACGTGCAGCGCGTGATGGGCAAGCTGGGCCAGGTGCTGGCCGTGCCCGACGCCCAGCGCGTGTGGCGCCATATCGACGCGGCGGTCGAGGCCGCCGCGCAATCCGTGCCGCCAGCGGCACGGGGCGTGCGGGTGTACTTCGAGGTCAACCGGGGGCCGTACGGGGCAGGGGCTTCGTCGTTCATTGGCGAAACGCTGACCCGGCTGGGGGCGCGCAACATCCTGCCTGCGTCGCTCGGGCCGTTTCCCAAGCTCAACCCCGAGTTTGTGGTGCGCGCCGACCCCGACCTGATCATGGTGGGTGCGCGCAGCGTGGAGGGCCTGACCGAGCGGCCGGGCTGGAGCAGCCTGCGGGCGCTGCGCGAGCAGCGGCTGTGCGTGTTCCCGCCCGAAGACGCCGACGTGCTGGTGCGGCCCGGCCCGCGCATGGCCGAGGGCGCGCGCATCATGGCGCGCTGCCTGGCCAGCAAGGCAGCGCCCGGTGCCAAGGCGCCTGCGGCGGTGCGCCCATGATGGGATCGGTGGTGCAGCGTGGTCGCTGGCTGGCGGGCCTGCTGCTGCTGGTCAGCGCGCTGCTGGTGCCGCTGGGCACCGGCGTGGGCAGCGTGGGGCTGGAGAACCTGTGGCCCGCGCTGTGGGATCACAGCACTGACCCGGCTGGGCATGTTGCATGGGACATGGCCTGGCAGATCGTGTGGGAGATTCGCCTGCCCCGCACGCTGGGCGCGTGGTGCGCGGGTGCGCTGCTGGGCCTGGCCGGGGCCGTGGCGCAAGGCCTGTTCCGCAACCCGCTGGCCGACCCGTACCTGCTGGGCAGTGCCTCGGGCGCCTCTCTGGGCGTGGCCACGGCGCTGGCGATGATGGGCGGCGCTGCGGGCATGGTGGGCAGCGCCAAGGGCGCGGCCGTGGCCATGGTGTTCTCGGGCCACTGGCTGGTGCGCCTGGGCCTGACCGGGGCGGCGTTTGCCGGGGCGGTGCTGGCGGTGCTG
>DATLGV010000412.1:0-3918 GCA_035540275.1 Acidovorax sp.
GTTCATCGTGTTCCCGGTGCTCAAGGCGCTGTCGGCGGCGTTCTTTCTGGAAGATGGCCCGTTCTCGCTGGCCGTGGTGTGGGAGCGCATCGCGCACGAGCGCAACTTCAGCCTGTCGTGCCTCGCGGGCGGCCAGCGCTGTGGCGTGGCGTGGAACACGCTGTTCCTGGGCTTGATGACGGCCACCAGCACCACGCTGCTGGGCACCTTCATGGCGCTGATGGCCGAGCGCGCCTCGCGCCGCTATGCGCGGCCGCTGAACATCGTGGCGCTGCTGCCCATCATCACGCCGCCGTTTGTAGTGGGCCTGGGGCTGATCCTGCTGTTTGGCCGCGCGGGCGTGTTCAACCAGTTTCTGGAAGTCGCGTTTGGCATCACGCCATCGCGCTGGTTCTACGGGTGGCTGGGTGTGTGGGTGGCGCAGACTTTTGCGTTCACGCCCATCGCCTTCATGATCATGCGCGGCGTGGTGCAAGGCGTGGCCCCCAGCCTGGAAGAGGCCGCGCAAACCCTGCGCGCCAGCCCGCACCGCACCTTCATGACCGTGACCCTGCCGCTGCTCAAGCCCGGCCTGGCCAATGCGTTCCTGGTGGGCTTTATTGAGAGCATGGCCGACTTCGGCAACCCCATCGTGGTGGGCGGGCAGTTCTCGGTGCTGTCCACCGAAATCTTCTTTGCCATCGTGGGCGCGCAGTACGACCAGGGCCGTGCGGCATCGCTGGCCTGGATCCTCACATTCTTTGCGCTCACGGTGTTTGCCATCCAGCGTGGGCTGCTGGGCAAGCAGAACTTCACCACTGTCTCGGGCAAGGGCGATGCGGGCATTGCCATGCCGCTCCCGACGGGCGTGCGCCGCGTGGTGCATTCCATCGCGCTGCCCTGGATGGCCTTCACGCTCATCGTGTACCTGTTTGCCCTGGCCGGCGGCTTTGTGCAGACCTGGGGGCGCGACTACACCATCACCCTGGCGCATTTCCGTACCGCGTTCAGCGTGGAATGGGGCGAGTTTGGTGTGGTGTGGGCGGGCACGGCGTGGAACTCGTTCTTCACCACGCTCCAGCTCGCGGCCATCTCGGCGCCGCTCACGGCTACGCTGGGCATTGCCATTGCGTGGTTGCTGGCGCGCACCGAGTTCCGGGGGCAAGGCGCGTTCGAGTTTGCGGCGCTGCTGGCCTTTGCCATCCCCGGCACGGTGCTGGGCGTGAGCTACATCCTGGCGTTCAACGTGCCGCCGTTCGAGCTGACGGGCACGGCGCTGATCATCGTGCTGTGCTTCATGTTCCGCAACCTGCCGGTGGGTGTGCGCGCGGGCACGGCGGCGTTCAAGCAGCTCGACCGGTCGCTGGACGAAGCGTCCGTCATGCTGCGCGCAGGCAGCGTGCAGACGCTGCGCCATGTGGTGCTGCCGCTGCTCAAGCCCGCGCTGGTGGCGGCACTGGTCTACAGCTTTGTGCGTGCCATCACCACGGTGAGCGCGGTGATCTTCCTGGTCACGGCCGAGAACGAGCTGGCCACCACCTACATCATCGGCCGCGTGGGCAATGGCGACTATGGCGTGGCGCTGGCGTACTGCACGGTGCTCATCATCCTGATGTCGGCCTCCATCGGACTCATTCAGCTGCTGGTGGGTGATCGGAAACTGGGCCGACGAGGAAGCACCCCCTGAGTCGCCTTCGGCGCCTTCCCCCTCAAGGGGGACGACGCCCTCGCTGCGGGGCGGCCCTTGCTCGGCGTCCCGCGCATGGAGCCACGCCCGTTAATTCGCGTCATCGTCCATTGAAAAGACAACCATGAACAACATCGAAGACGCGGGCATCGTGTTCCGCAACATCACCAAGCGCTACGGCAGCGACAGCAGCGCGGCACTGGCCGTCAAGGGCATCAGCTTTGAGGTACCGCGCGGCACGCTCACCACCATCCTCGGCCCCTCGGGCTGCGGCAAGACCACCACCTTGCGCATGATCGCGGGGCTGGAGTCGCCCACGTCTGGCGAAATTTTCATCGGCGGCAAGGACGTGACCACGCTCGGCCCCGCGCAGCGCAACGTGAGCATGATGTTCCAGAGCTACGCGCTGTTCCCGCACATGAACGTGGTGGAGAACGTGATGTACGGCCTGCGCATGTCGGGCCAGCCCAAGGAGCAGGCGCGCGCCAAGGCTGTGGAGGCGCTGCGCGGCGTGGGCCTGGTGGGCTATGACGACCGTCTGCCCAGCGAGCTGTCAGGCGGGCAGCAGCAGCGCGTGGCCCTGGCCCGCGCGCTGGTGCTGGAGCCCGAGGTGCTGCTGTTTGACGAGCCCTTGTCCAACCTCGACGCCCGCCTGCGCCGCGAGATGCGCGAAGAAATCCGCGCGCTGCAGCAGCGCCTGTCGCTCACGGTGGCCTATGTCACGCACGACCAGGCTGAGGCCATGGCGGTGAGCGACCAGATCATCGTGATGAACCAGGGCCTGATTGCGCAGAAGGGCTCGCCCCGTGCGCTGTACGAAACCCCGCACAGCGAATTCGTCGCGGGCTTCATGGGCGAGGCCCTGCTGTTCCCGGCCGTGGCGGGCGCTGACGGTACGGTGGCGCTGGGCCCGCTGGTGCTGCGCCCGCGCATGGCGGTGCAGAGCGGCCCGGTGAAGGTGGCGGTGCGGCCTGAGGCCTGGCGCATTCACCGCCAGGGCGCGGGCCTGTTGCCCGCCCGGCTGGACAAGCGGGCCTACCTGGGCGCCGTGTACGAATACACCTTCGACACCACGCTGGGCCCCATCTTTGTGGTGTCGTCCGACCTGGACGATGTGCTGGCCGTGGGGGACGCAGTGCAACTGAGCCTGGGTGCCCATGGCGTATCGGTGGTTGGTAGTACCGAAGCTGCCCGGACCAATGCGGAATAATGGCGCCATGACGAACCAACTCGACGCCCTCAAACAGTTCACCACCGTGGTTGCCGACACCGGCGACTTTCTGCAACTGGCCCAGTTCCGTCCGCAGGACGCTACGACCAACCCTTCGCTGATCCTCAAGGCGGTGCAGAAGCCCGAATACGCACCCTTGCTCAAGGACACCGTTGCCAAGTGGCAAGGGCGTGCGATGGACGAGGTGATCGACCGCCTGCTGGTGCGTTTTGGCTGCGAAATCCTGACCCACGTGCCCGGCCGTGTCTCCACCGAAGTGGACGCCCGCCTGAGCTTTGACACCAGCGCCACCGTCACGCGTGCCGAGCGCATCATCGAGCTGTACCAGGCCGAAGGCATCCACATCGACCGCGTGCTCATCAAGATCGCGGCCACGTGGGAGGGCATCCAGGCCGCCGAAAAGCTGGAGCGCAAGGGCATCCACACCAACCTCACGCTGCTGTTCTCGTTCGCCCAGGCCGTGGCTTGCGGCCAGGCCAAGGTGCAGCTGATCTCGCCTTTTGTGGGCCGCATTTACGACTGGTACAAGAAGCAGGCGGGCGCAAGCTGGGACGAGGCTGCGCGCGCTGGCGCCAACGACCCGGGCGTGCAGTCGGTCACGCAGATCTACAACCACTACAAGCGGTTTGGCATTGCCACCGAGGTGATGGGTGCGAGCTTTCGCAATGTGGGGCAGATCACGGCGCTGGCTGGGTGTGACCTGTTGACCATTGCGCCCGAGCTGTTGGCGCAGCTGGCTGCGAGTGATGCACCGTTGCAGCGGGCGTTGGATGCGGGGGCTGCCAAGGCGATGGACTTGCCTGCGGTGAACTATGACGAGGCGGGGTTCCGGTTTGCGCTGAATGAGGATGCGATGGCGACCGAGAAGCTGGCTGAGGGGATTCGGGCGTTTGCAGTGGATGCTGTGAAGCTGGAGAAGCTGATCCTCGCTGCTTGAGGTCGGGTTTCTTTTTTGAGCGGCTGGTGCCTGGGTTGCGGGTGCTGGCCGTTTTTGTTTTTGCTGGGCTATTGCAAGCACATC
>DATLGV010000413.1:0-4578 GCA_035540275.1 Acidovorax sp.
ACGGGCTGAGCACGGCCCGGGGCCGCTCAATCCATAGAGGCAAGCCCCCAAAAATCAAACAACAGGTGTACATCCGATGGTGACCCGCATTCCTGCCCCCAGCAAAGCCACGTCCGGCAATGGCCCCAGCCCCTTGAGCACGATGCGCAACCAGGCTCCCGCAGTGGCGCGCAAGGCGGCCCAGGCCCTGCCCCCTGCCGCCCGCAAGGCCGCCACCGTGGTGCAGAAGAACGTGCGCCGCGCGGCCACCGGCATGCTGGGCCTGTCGGGCGAACGCATGAGCAAGGTCGACACCGCCTGGCTGCGCATGGACTCGCACAGCAACCTGATGATGATCAACGGCGTGTGGACCCTCTCGCCCGGCATCACCTGGGAGGCACTGTGCGAACGTGTGCAGCAGCGCCTGCTGCAGTACCCGCGCTTTCGCCAGCGCGTGGTGGAAGACGCGGCGGGCGCCACCTGGGTGGAGGACAGAAACTTCGACATCGCCGCCCATGTGCTGCGCGAGAAACTGCCCCACCGCAAAGGCCACAGCATGCAGCGTGCGCTGCAGGACCGCGTGGGCGAACTCGCCATGCAGCCGCTCGATACCCGCCGCCCGCTGTGGCAGATGCACCTGATCGAGGACTTTGTGGGTGACGACGGCGCCCCAGGCAGCGCGCTCATCGTGCGCATCCACCATTGCATTGCCGACGGCATTGCCCTGATCTCGGTGACCATGTCGCTGGTTGACGGTGGCTCGGAGCCTCCCAAGCGCCAGACGCGTGCGGGCAGGGAGGCTGCCACGGCCGAGGACTGGATTGCAGACGCGCTCATCAAGCCCTTCACCGGCCTCACCGTGAAGGCGCTGGATCTGGCAGGCGACAGCGCCGCCAAGTCGCTGCAGATCCTGGGCGACCCGGAAAAGGCCATGCACCACGGGCTGGCCGGCACGGCGGACATGGCGCGCGTGGCCTACCAGCTCGTCAGCGATGCGGCCGCCCTGGCACTGATGCCCGACGACTCGCCCACGCGCCTGAAGGGCCAGCCCGGCAGCGCCAAGCGCGTGGCCTGGTGCCCGCCGATTCCGCTCGAAGAGGTCAAGGCCATCGGCAAGGCGCTCAACTGCTCCATCAACGATGTGCTGCTCTCGTGCGTGGCCGGGGCCATTGGCGGCTACCTGCGCAGCCAGGGCGACGACCCCACGGGCCAGGAGATCCGCGCCATGATCCCGGTGAACCTGCGCCCCATGGAAGAGGCCTGGAAGCTGGGCAACCGCTTTGGCCTGGTGCCGCTGGTGCTGCCGATTGGCGTGGCCAACCCCATCGAGCGCGTGTACGAGGTGCGCAAGCGCATGAACGCGCTCAAGGGCAGCACCCAGCCCATCCTGGCGTTTGCGATGCTGGCCGTGGCCGGGCTGATGATCAAGCCCGCGCAGGACGCGCTGCTCAACCTCTTTGGCCGCAAAACCACGGCCGTGATGACCAATGTGCCCGGACCCAAGGAACAGCTCACGCTGTGCGGCGCTCGCGTCACGCAGTGCATGTTCTGGGTACCGCAGTCGGGGGATATCGGCCTGGGGGTCTCCATCCTCAGCTACGGGGGTGGCGTGCAGTTTGGGGTGATCACGGATACCACCCTGTGCCCAGAGCCACAGCAGATCATCGACGCCTTCGCGCCCGAGTTCGACCAGCTGTCGCTGCTCACGCTGATGCTGCCCTGGGGCGAGTGAGGGGCACCGCGCCCGTCGTGCACCCAGGCTACGGCGCGGGCGATGCCGCCAGCGCCCACAGCGCCTCGGCCACGGGCGCCATCTCCGCGCGCTGGCGGTACAGGCGGATCTCGACCGGCAACTGCCAGTCGCTGGTGCCCGCCGCCACCAGCGCACCGGAGCGCAGTTCGTCGGCCACCAGGCTCCCGGGCAGCCAGGCCACGCCCCGGCCTTCAAGCGCCATGGTCTTGAGCAGCACCGCATGGTGGGCCGTGAAGACCACCGACACGCCCTGGGGAATGGCCGCGCCTTTGCCTTCGTTGAACAGGTGCCCCATGCGCGACCGCATGATGCGCCCCAGGCCCGACGCCTCGCTGTAGGCCAGCACGGGCACCGGGCGATCCTGCCGGACTGCGTGCAGGGGCTGCCCGGGCGCCCCGGGGGCGGGAGCGCTCACCGGCAGCAGCACATCGCCCGACAGGCACAACATGGGGTATTGCGCCTCGTCCAGGCGCCCCGGCACCTGCGGGTGCCCGTGGCACAGCACAAACTGCACACGCCGCTGCAGCATCAGGTCCTCGCAGGCCTGCGAGCTGTCGGACATGGTCTGGATGGCCCCCATCTGCAGCCGGGCCTCCATGCCCACCAGCCAGCGCGGGAAAAAAGTGAGCGACAGCACATGCGTGGCCGCAAAGCGCAGGCTGGCGGCGGCCTGGTCATGCGCGGCACGGGCCTTGATGCGGGCGGCCTCCAGATTGGCCAGGATGGTCTCCAGCAGCGGCAGAAAGCGCTGCCCGGCGGGCGTGAGGGCGGCAGGGTGTGCGCTGCGGTCGAACAGGTCCACGCCCACCCATTCCTCCAGCGCCCGGATGTGGCGGCTGAACGCCGGTTGGGCAATGGCGCGGGCCTCCGCCGCGCGGGAGAAATTGCCCGTCTCGGCCAGGGCCAGAAAGTCCTCCAGCCACTCCAGATCCAGCGGTCGGTTGCCCGGTCCCATGGGGGTCTCCTGCGTTGCGATAGTTGTATGCGATTCGAGTATTGGACGGCTGCGGCGCCCCGGGAAATGATGGACCCCATTGTTCATCAGCCTTCCTTGACGGAGACAAGACATGCCTGCCATCGCAAATTATCGGGGGATCATCCCCGCCATTTCCTGCCCCTTTACCCCCGACCACCGCATCGACGAGCCCGCGCTGCGCAAGCTCGCCTCCTGGCTGGCGGGCCACGAGGGCGTGGTCGCCATCATGACCAATGGCCACACGGGCGAGGTTTTCTCACTCACGCCGGCCGAGCGCGCCGAGGTCACCCGCATCGTGGCCGACGAGCTCAAGGGCCGCATGCCCGTCATCTCGTCCATCGTCTGCGAAGGCCTGAAGGACGCGGCCGACCATGCCCGCGCGGCGGTCGAAGCCGGCGCCGTGGCGCTGGACGTGATGCCCCCGCACCACTGGCTGCGCTTTGGCTTCACCCCCGGCCACGCGCTGCAGTACTTCGAGGCCATCCACCAGGCCGCGCCCAACGCCGACCTGGTCTGCCATGTGTACCCCGCCTGGACGCGCGCCTCGTACTCGTCGCAGCTGCTGGCCGACCTGGCGAAGCTGCCCTACCTGCAGGCCTTCAAGGTGGGCCAGCGCGACATGAACAAGTACGCCCGCGACATAAAGGCGATCCGCGAGGCCGATGCATCGAAGGCCATCCTGACCTGCCATGACGAGTACCTGCTGGCCTCCATGGTGCAGGGCGTGGACGGCGCGCTGGTGGGTTTTGCCACCTTCATCCCGCAGCTCATCATCGATCTGTGGAACGCCGTGAAGGCGGGCGATCTGAAAAAGGCGATGGAAGTGCAGGCCGTCATCACCCCCCTGAAGGACGCCGTGTACGGCGGCGGCGAGCCCACGGGCGAGGCCCACGCACGGATGAAGGGCGGCATGTACCTGGCGGGCGTGATCGACGACGCCACCGTGCGCCCGCCCACCGAGGCGCCCAGCGTCCCCGAAATGGACGCCCTGCGCGCGGCGGTGAAGCAGGCCGGCCTGCTCCAGCGCTGAGCGGACGCCTTGCAGCGGGGGATTTTGAGTCCCCTGCGCCGGGACGGACCACAAGAACACCCACAGGAGACAGACACCATGCAACGCACACATTTCCTTCGCGCCGCCCTGGGTGCGGCCATGCTCGCGGTGGCGGCGGGCAGCTTTGCGCAGGCCTACCCGGCCAAGCCCGTCCGGATGGTCATCCCTTTCCCGCCGGGCGGCACGCTTGACACCGTGGGCCGCCAGCTCGCGCAGAGGCTGGGCGAGCAGATGGGCCAGAGCTTCATCGTGGAGAACAAGCCCGGCGGCAACGGCGTGATCGGCGGCGACGTGGTGGCCAAGGCCCCTGCCGACGGCTACACGCTGCTGTTCAACGCATCCACCTTCACCACCGCGCCCATGACCATGAAGTCCGTGCCCTATGGCGTGGTCAAGGACTTCACGCCCGTGGCGCTGGTGGCCAAGGCACCGCTGTCGGTGGCCATCAACAAGAACCTGCCGGTCACCGACATCAAGTCGCTCATGGCGTACGCCAAGGCCAACCCGGGCAAGATGACCTTTGCCGTGGGCTCCATCGGATCGGCCGGGCACCTCTCGACCGAACTGCTCAAGCGCGCGGGCAATCTCGACTACCTGATCGTGCCGTACAAGGGCACGGCCCCGGCGTTCCAGGACCTGATCGGCGGCCAGATCGACGGCTTCATCGACCCCATCCTCGGCTCGCTGCAGTACCACAAGAGCGGCATGCTGCGCGTGGTGGCCGTGACCTCCGCACAGCGCGCAGCCAGCCTGCCCGACGTGCCCACGGTGGCCGAGACGATTCCGGGCTACGAGTTCTACAGCTGGTACGGCCTGTGG
>DATLGV010000414.1:0-4303 GCA_035540275.1 Acidovorax sp.
CTGCGCACCCGCAATGCCACACCGCCGGGGTGCCGCTCGCTGTCTTGTCCCAGGATGGCCCTTGCCGGGGCGGTGCCCATGCGGGCGCGCAGTGCGTCGATGGCCTCTTGCAGCGGCTCGGGCGCGGCCATGCGCGCGCCATGGCGCAGCAGCACCTGCTGTGCCATATCGAGCAGTTTGGAGTTGAGGGTGCGCTCGGCCTCGGTCAGCAGGTTTTGCACGGCACCGCCCGGGTCGCCCCCCAGGCTCTGCGCCATGGCGACTTCGGCAGTCTTGTTGACGCGTTGCAGGCAGTCGCGCACCAGCTCGCCGTAGGGCGCATGCAGGTTGCAGGCGTTGGCCATCAGCTCGGTCAGGCCGCGGGTGTTGGCGTAGCGCATGCCCAGGGCAAGCACCCAGCTGTCGCCCTCGGGCAGCTCGATCGAGGTGACGGCCAGTACGGCCAGCAGGCTGCCCAGGTTGCAGGCGGCCTCGAAGTCGAAGGTGCTGGACATGATCTCGCGGGCCAAGCTGCGCACCGATTCGACCGCCTGCGAGAACTGCCGCTGCTGGATGAGCTGCAGCGCGCGCGCCACCTCGGCAAAACGCCGGATGCGCGCGCTGTCGGGGTGGCGCTCCAGGATGCGGGCAAAGTCGGCCATGCAGCGCTCGATGCCCTTGCGGTCGTTTTCGGCGTAATACGCAAACGTCAGCAGCACCAGGGACTGGTAGTCAAACAGCTTGGAATCAACGCCCAGCGCCGTGGCGCGCGCCAGCACCCTGGTGGCGGTGGCGCGGTCGCCCATGTAGTACGACATCATCCCCAGCTTCTGCAGCCGCACCACCGAGTCGGGCGTGAGGGTGCTGGCCGTGCGGTAGGTCTCGATGGCCTGCGCAAAGTTGCCCATCTCCAGCTGGGCGCGGCCCAGCACGTCGTAGGCGTCGGCAAACGAGGCGTCCTCGCCAATCAGCTCCTGCAAGGTGGTGATGGCCCGCGCGGCCTGGCCCGCTTCGATCTGCGCACGGGCCACGCCCAGCTTGGCCCAGGGCAGGGCGCGCGTGGCGATCACGGCCTCGAACAGCGTCCGAGCCTCGTCGTGCCGCCCCAGGCGCAGCAGCAGCTCCGAGCCAATGCGCGCGGCATACAGCCAGTAGGGCTTGCGGGCCTCGAAGCGCTCCACGCACAGCGCCGCCGCCTGCTCGAAGTCTTCGGCCTCGATGGCGTCGAAGATGGGCTTGAGGTGGATCTTGCGCAGGCGCGCCAGGCTCAGGCGCTCGAACAGCGCGCTGGGGGTAAAGGGTTTGAGCAGGTAGCCGTCCAGCGCCGACTCGGCGGCCTCGGCCACCGCCGCATAAGACGCCTCGGCCGTGACCATGAAGAACACGGTGGAAAACGGCAGCAGCTGCGCACGCCGCAGGTCGTCCAGCAGGGTCTGGCCCGAGTGGTTGGACTCGCCAAAAAACTGGTCGCACAGCACGTAGTCGAACACCGTGTGCTCCAGCCGGCTGCGCGCGTCCTGCACCCGCGAGCATTGCACGACGCGCGTCACGCCGTACTCGCGCAACTGCCCCACCAGGATGCTGCGCGACGTGGCATTGCTGTCCACGATCAGTGCCTGGGTGGGTGGGGCGGTGGGATGGGGGCCGCTCTCGGTAGCCATGGGGGTCGGGGCCGTCCCTGCGTGCTCAAGAAGTTAGGAGGGCCAGTGTAAGGTGCCGCACCACCCGGCGGTCGTCGGGCAAACCCCTTGCCTGCGCGGCTTGCGACACAATCTCCAGTCCTAGAAGCGGCAATTGACCGCTTGCCGTTTTCAAGGGCGTCTCATGGATACTGACTTTCGCTGCTTCGTTGACGTTCGCTGGTCGAGTGGGCACGCTACGCATTCGCCGGCACCGCGCTTGGCGCTCCATGCGGCGTTGCTCCTCCTTGCGGGCATGAGCCCGCCGCGTCCTCGCGCCTTGCCTGGCGCACCCATCGCGGCACTGGTGAGCGCGTTCAACTACCCCTCCTAGGACCATGCAACACGACGACATCCTGCGCGTAGCCACCTACAACATCCACAAGGGGGTGCAAGGCATCGGGCCTGCGCGGCGGCTGGAGATACACAACCTGGGCCTGGCGGTGGAGCAGCTGGATGCCGACATCGTCTGCCTGCAGGAGGTGCGCAAGCTGCACCGGCGCGAGGCGGCGTATTTTCAGCGCTGGCCCGAGCTGCCGCAGGCCGAGTTCCTGGCGCCCGAAGGCTACGAGGCGGTGTACCGCACCAACGCGGTCACCAAGCACGGCGAGCATGGCAATGCGCTGCTGACCCGCTGGCCGGTGATCGGGCACCAGCACGAAGACATCTCCGACCACCGCTTCGAGCAGCGCGGCCTGCTGCATGTGGAGGTGGACGTGCAGGGCCGCAAGGTGCATGTGATCGTGGTGCACCTGGGGCTGATCCCCGGCAGCCGCGTCCGCCAGATCGAACGCCTGCAGGCCTTCATCGAGCGCGAGGTGCCGCCCGGCACGCCGCTCGTGGTGGCCGGTGACTTCAACGACTGGGGGCAGTTGCTCAAGCGCATGCTGGCGGGCTTTGGCCTGTATGAATGGGATGCGCCGCGCACCTTCACCTACCCGGCGCGCCTGCCTCTCGCGCAGCTGGACCATGTGTATGCGCGCGGGCTCGCGCCCTTGTCGCTGCACGTGCCGCGCGGCCGCATCTGGTGGCGCATGTCGGACCATCTGCCGCTGATCGCGGAGTTCCGGCTGTGAGTCTCTGGCGTGGTGGGTGGGGCGGCGAGGCGGTGCAATGAGGCGCAGGCCGCCCGCGCAGGCGCTGGAGGCAGGGCCCGCCGGCGACCACCAGGTGCGCCTGCTGCAAGGCGCCGAGGAGCTGTTCCCGGCGCTCATCGAGGCCATGGACGCCGCGATGGCCGACATCCAGTTCGAGACTTACATCTTTGACTTCACGGGGGCGGGCGCCACGGTGGCCCAGGCGCTGATGCGGGCTGCGGCACGGGGCGTGCGCACCCATCTGGTGGTCGATGGCGTGGGCACGGGGGCCTTGCCCAAGGCCTGGGCCGAGCAGTTGCAGGCCGCCGGGGTGCAGTGCAGCGTGTATTCGCCGCTGGGGCCATTGGGGCTGCTGCTGCCGCACCGCTGGCGGCGCCTGCACCGCAAGCTGTGCGTGGTGGATGGGCGGGTGCTGTTTTGCGGCGGCATCAACGTGCTGGACGACTTTCACGACCCCAACCACGGCACGCTGGATGCCCCCCGTTTTGACTTTGCGGTGCGGGCCACGGGCAGCCTGGTGGCGTCGGCCAGCGACACCATGGAGCAGCTCTGGTGGCGCATGCAGGCGGTGCGCGACGCGCGCCAGCGCCGCCTGCCCGAGGCGCTGCAGGCCCTGCGCGCCGCCAGCGCGGCGCGGCACGCGGCGCAGGGCGCTAAAGCCGCCGTTCCGCCCCCGGTGCGCGCCACCCTGGTGCTGCGCGACAACGTGCGCAACCGCAGCCGCATCGAGAAGGCCTACCGCCGCGCCATCGGCGTGGCGCGGCATGAGGTCATCATCGCCAACGCCTACTTCATGCCCGGCGGCAAGCTGCGCCGCGCCCTGGTGATGGCGGCGCGCCGGGGCGTGCGGGTGCGCCTGCTGCTGCAGGGGCGGTACGAATACTTCATGCAGTACCACGCGGCCCGGCCTGTGTATGGCGCGCTGCTGGAGGCGGGGGTCGAGATCTATGAGTACGCCCCGAGCTTTCTGCACGCCAAGGTGGCCGTCATCGACGCCCAGGGCGAGCGGCCCTGGGCCACGGTGGGTTCATCCAACCTGGACCCCCTCTCCCTGCTGCTGGCGCGCGAGGCCAACGTGGTGGTGGAAGACGCGGCCTTTGCCACCGATCTGCGCCAGCGCCTGGTACACGCCATGCAGTATGCGGGCCGCCGCATGGACCCCGCGCGCTATGCGGGCCGCCCGCTGCGCCAGCGGGTGCTGGACCGCGTGGCGTTTGGCCTCATGCGCCTGGCGCTGTGGGTGACGGGCAAGCGGTACTGAAAGAGTCTTGACGGAGTTTGCTACTTTATTGATAGCTGCTCAGGCATATTGCACTAGCGCTTGCTGCCTAAAACCCTTGTAATCGATCAAACTGCGTTCGCTGGTACGATGCCACCCATGTCCAGCCAACCTGCCGCCGATATGACGCCCATCCCACCGGACGAAGGCACGCCCGTTTCCGTCAAGATCCGAGAACGCCTTGCCGCCGCGCGCAAGCGCTTTCACGCCAACGACAACATTGCCGAATTCATCGAGCCCGGCGAGCTGGAAAAGCTGCTCGACGAGGT
>DATLGV010000415.1:0-1795 GCA_035540275.1 Acidovorax sp.
CCCCAGCCGCCGCGCGCGACCACCTGCACGGTTTCACCGGGCAGAAAACCGATCTCCAGCAAACGCAGCAGCATGCTGTGCTCTTGCGCGTCCTGCGCGGGCAACAAGCCCGTGACCCGGCCCTGGGCACGCCGGGGCAGCTGGTCCAGCCGGGTGGACAGGTTCTGCCGCGTAGAGGGATGCAACCGCGCCGCAGCGCCATCGTCCATGGTTTTCATGGTGACTGGCCTTGATACAAATAATAGTGATTCTCATTCTATCAATATCTGCGCCACCCCTGTCCCCCGTTGCACGCCCTGCTTGATACAGCGCAAGCTGCCGCGCCCGCGGCCTTGTGCGGGAGGTCGGTCACATCGCGCCCACCGCTTGCACTCGGCGGTTCCAGAGCGTGTCATGCACTTTGACGTGCCCACGAAAGCCCGGCGGTGAGCTGGACCC
This sequence comes from Acidovorax sp., assembly GCA_035540275.1. GTDB lineage: Bacteria > Pseudomonadota > Gammaproteobacteria > Burkholderiales > Burkholderiaceae_C > Acidovorax. The sequence goes on from DATLGV010000415.1 coordinate 439, forward strand.
AGGCGCCCTGCGAAATACCGTCCCTCCATGCGCCCAGCTTGTTGTGGAAGCAAACCAGCCGCGCGGTGACGGCCTGCCCCATCAGAACGCCCACGCGCCCAGCTGGTAGTAGTCAAACCCGCTGGTGCGCCCACCCAGGCATTGGGCGAGGAAGTCCTCGGTCTTGCGGTACATGGTGAGATTGTTGGGCCAGCGCTGGTTGCCGTGGCCGTCCCCGGTGAAGGTGACGTAATCCACCGGCTTGCCCGCCTTGCGCAGGGCCGCCACCATCCATTCAGACTGCTCCAGCTTCACGCGCGGGTCGTTCACGCCGTGCATGATGAGGATGGGCTTTTGCGCATGCTCCGCGCGGTACAGGGGCGACTTCGCATCCATGCGCGCGCGGTCCTCGGGCACAGCAGGGTTGCCCACATAGCGGTGCCACCAGGGCAGGCCCTGCTCCCAATACGGCGGCGCGGCCTCCAGCAGGCGCGCGATGTCCGTCACGCCCACCACATCCACGGCGCAGGCAAACACCTCGGGCGTGAAGGTGGCGCCCACCAGGGCGGAATAGCCGCCGTAGCTGGCGCCGTAGATCGCCACGCGCTGCGGGTCCGCCACGCCGCGCTCCACCGCCCAGCGCACGCCGTCCACCAGGTCGTCGTGCATGCGGCCTGCGAACTCGCCCCGGGCCTTTTCCATGTGGTTGCGGCCATAGCCGCTGGAGCCCCGGTAGTTGACCTGCAGCACCGCATAGCCCCGGTTGGCCAGAAACTGCTGCATGGCGCGGCTGGTGGCGCCATCGCCCCAGCGGTCGCGCGCCCAGGGGCCGCCATGCACCAGCAGCACGGTGGGCAGCCGCTGCGGTGCAGCCCCCACCGGCAGCGTGAGGTAGCCGTGGATGGTCAGACCATCGCGCGCGGTGTAGGTGATGGGCTGGGTGGGCGCCAGGTCCTTGGCAATCAGGCTGAGGCGGTTCTCGCCCAGAAAGCGGGGCTCGTGCCCGTCACGCAGCAGGTAGTTGCGCGTGCCCCGGTCGGTGGCCACGGCCACCGTGAGCACCTTGTCGGTCTGGTCCAGGCTGGTGACGAGCACCTCTGCCGGCTTGTCACCGGCCTGCGCAGACAGCCGGGCGTCGAGCGCGGGGTCGAACACCTTGCGCGCCGGGTAGCCCGGCATGAAGTACGCCAGCAGCGGCTCGCGGGTGCGGCGGCTCAGCGTAACGTTGTCCAGGTCCACGTCGGGCGAGGCAAACCACTCTTCCTCGGTGCCCGTGCTCAGGTCCAGCCGCACCAGCGCCAGCTTGTCGCGCCCCCGATTCGACAGCGCCCAGGCCTTGCGCCCCTCATCGTGCAGGCCAAAGACGTTCAGCGTGTCC
>DATLGV010000416.1:0-2900 GCA_035540275.1 Acidovorax sp.
GGGGCACGTCCTTGAGGCGGCTCCAGGGCTGGCTGTCTGACAGCTGGCCGCTGGTGTGCGCCGCATCGGGCGGGCTGATGCGCATGAGGCGGAACTTGCACAAGGGCTGGCGCGACAGCCCCACGGCAGGTTTGACGAAGAAGCCAAAGCCGATGTCGGCCTCGCCGTCGAGCACGCGCTGCCGCACGGTGCCCACCTCGACATCGCTGAGCTGCACCTGCACGCCGGGGTGGCTTTGCGCAAAGCCGCGAATCACCTCGGGCAGCAGGCTGGCCGAGATCATGGGCGTGGCCGCCACCAGCAGGCGCGAGCGCACGGCAGCCTCGTTGCCGTCCAGCACGGCGCCCAGGGCGCGCAGCTCGCCCACCACGCGCTCGGCCACGGGCTGCAGGCGGCGCCCGGCGTCGGTCAGGGTGATTGACCGTGTGGTGCGGTCAAACAGGCGGGCGCCCACCTGGTCCTCCAGCTCCTTGACCAGCATGCTCATGCCCGAGGGCGACAGGTGCACCTGCTCGGCCGCCTTGGCAAAGCTCTGCAGGCGCGTCACCTCCAGAAAAGCGTGGAGCTGGCGGGTGCTGACATTCATCAGCTTTGATGAAGAATTCATCAGAATTTTCCGTTTGATCAATATCAAAAGTCTCGCTGTAATTGTCCCGCAACGCCCTTACAACGACTAGAGAGACAAGCCTCATGCCCCATATTTCAGTCCTGCGTGGCAACGCGCGCCCGCCCTCCCCCCAACGCCGCAGCCTGGTGCTGGGCGCGCTGGCCGCCACGGCAGCAGCCGCCACGCCAAAGGCCTGGGCGCAGACGGGTGCCGATGCACCGGTGCGGCTGGTGGTGCCGTTCACGCCCGGCACGGGCATTGACCTGATTGCGCGGCAGATTGCGCAGCCGCTGTCTGACCGGCTCAAGCGCCCGTTTTTTGTGGAGAACAAGGCGGGCGCATCCGGCATCATCGGCACGCAAGAGGTGGTGCGCGCTGCGCCCGATGGCACCACGCTGCTGGTCAGCGTGAACACGCTGGTGATGAACATGGCGCTGTACCCCAAGCAGGGCTTCAACCCCCTGACGGACCTGGTGCCCGTGAGCCAGACGAGCTGGGGGCAGCTGCTGCTGGTGGCATCGGCCGGGTCCAAAATCGAATCGCTCAAGGACCTGATGGACCGCGCCCGGGCCAAGCCCGGCTCGCTCAACTACGGCTCGCCCGGTGCGGGCACGCCGCACCACCTGGCGATGGAGCTGCTGAAGAACCGGGCCAAGATTTCGCTCACCCACATCAGCTACCGGGGCACCGCCCCGGCCGTGACGGACCTGCTGGGCGGGCAGATCGACGCGATGTTTTTGCCCATCCACGTCGCCTTGCAGCATGTGAAGGCGGGCAAGCTGAAGGCGCTGGCCATCAGCTCGGACACCCCCCACCCGCTGCTGCCCGAGGTGCCGTCACTCGGCACGCTGAAGCTGGGCGACCTGAACGTGGACATGTGGTACGGCGTGTTTGCCCCCGCCGGCACGCCCCGCGCTATGGTGGACCGTCTGAACACCGAGCTGCGCGACGTGCTGGCATCACCCGCCGTGGCCAAGTCGTTCGAGACCCAGGGCATGACGCCCGCGCACAGCTCGCCAGACGCCTTCCAGAAGCTGGTGACTGCCGACGCCAAGCGCTGGGCCGACCTGATCAAGGCCCAGGGCATCACCGCCGAGTAACCACGACCACCCGCACCCAGCGGTGGCCAGTAGCGCGCAGCACTGCACAACACCGCATCGCGGCCAGTACCGACCCGTACCGAACAAAACCAACAACATGAACCAGCAAGCAACCGTGGCGCCGCAGCAAGACGCCGAAGTGATCATCGTGGGCGGCGGCCCCGTCGGCATGGGCCTGGCCATTGAGCTGGGCCAGCGCGGCGTGAGCGTGATCGTGGTGGAGCGCTATGTGCAGCCCCAGCCCATCCCCAAGGGACAGAACCTCACGCAGCGCACCATGGAGCACTTTCACTTCTGGGGTGCCGAAAAGCAGCTGCGCGCGGCGCGCACCATTCCGGTCGAATACGGCATTGGCGGGCTGACCGCACACGGTACGCTGCTGGGGCCTTACAGCTACGACTGGCTGCAGCGCGACCTGGTCAAGCCCTACTACTTCACGGCCAACGAGCGTCTGCCGCAGTACGCCACCGAAGCGGTGCTGCGCCAGCGCGTGGCCCAGCTGCCATCGGTGCAGACCCTCTACGGCTGGGAGACCAGCACCGTGGCGCAGGATGGCACGGGCGTTTTCGTCACCATCCAGCAGCGTGGCGACAGCAAAGCCCAGCGCGTGCTGCGCGGCGCCTATGTGGTGGGATCGGACGGGGCGCGGTCGGTGGTGCGCGAGCAGGCGGGCATCAGCCACACCCGCACCGACCACGACCGCATGATGGTGCTGCTGGTGTTCAAGTCGCAAGGCCTGCACCAGCTGCTGGAGCGCTACCCCGGCAAGTCTTACTACAACGTGCTGCAGCCCGAGCTGAAGGGCTACTGGAAGTTTCTGGGCCGGGTGGACCTGGGCAGCACCTGGTTCTTTCATGCCCCGGTGCCGCCGGGCACCACCAAAGACAACTTTGACTTTGCGGCCTACCTGCACGAGGCGGTGGGCGCGGAGTTTGAAGTGGAGTTTGAGCACATCGGCTTTTGGGACCTGCGCTTCATGCTGGCCGACAGCTACCGCAAGGGCCGGGTGTTCATTGCGGGCGACGCCGCCCACAGCCACCCGCCCTACGGCGGCTACGGCGTGAACTCGGGCCTGGAAGACGCGCGCAACCTGGGCTGGAAGCTGGCCGCCGTGCTGCAGGGCTGGGGCGGCGAGCGGCTGCTGGACTCGTACGACGCCGAGCGGCGCCCGGTGTTTGCGTCCACTATCAACG
>DATLGV010000417.1:0-7432 GCA_035540275.1 Acidovorax sp.
GAGCTGGCCGGCGATCGCCGCCGCCGTCACGGCATGGTCGCCGGTGATCATCTTGACGCGGATGCCCGCGGCGCGGCAGCGCGCCACCGCCTGCACCGCCTCCTCGCGCGGCGGGTCGATGATGCCCACCAGCCCCAGCAGCGTCAGCCCCTGCACGGTGCCCGGCGCGGCCAGCGACGCGGTGGCCTGCAGTGGCCCGCGCGCCAGCGCCAGCACGCGGCGGCCCGCCCGGGCCTGCTGGTCGATGGCGTCGTGCCAGTAGGCCTCCTGCACCGGTACGGGGGTTGCGTCCTGCGCCAGCTGGTGCGTGCACATCGCCAGCACCCGCTCCGGTGCGCCTTTGAGCAGCAGATCGTGGGCCGCACCCGCCCCCTCGGCCGCGGCGTGGGCGGTGGCCATGTAACGGTGCTCGGACTCGAACGGAATGGCACCCGTGCGCGGGCGTTCGCGCGCCAGCTCCACCGGGTCGATGCCGGACTTCATCGCCAGCGTGAGCAGCGCACCCTCGGTGGGGTCGCCCGCCAGCTGCCAGTGGCCGCCCTCGTGGTGCAGGCTGGCGTCGTTGCACAGGGCCGCAGCCTCGGCCAGGGCCAGCAGCACCGGCGCTTCGCGGAACAGTTCGGCCGGCTGCAGGTGGTGGCCGCCCGCGTGCAGCGCGCCCTCGGGCGCGTAGCCGGCTCCTTCCACATCGATCACCTGATCGGCCAGCACGACCTGCTGCACCGTCATCTCATTGCGCGTGAGGGTGCCGGTCTTGTCCGAGCAGATCACCGTCACCGAACCCAGCGTCTCCACGGCGGGCAGGCGGCGTATGACCGCATGGCGCGCGGCCATGCGCTGCACGCCGATGGCCAGCGTGATCGACATGATGGCGGGCATGCCTTCCGGGATGGCCGCCACCGCCAGGCCCACGGCGGTCATGAACATCTCCACCGCCGGCATGCCGCGCACCAGCGTGCCAAAGGCAAACAGCGCTGCGGCCGCGCCGACCACGGCCAGGGTGATCCAGCGCGCCAGTTGGGCCATGTTGCGCACCAGCGGCGTCGTCACTTGCTCCACCGACTCCAGCAGCCGCCCGATGCGCCCCATCTCGGTGGCCGACGCCGTGGCCACCACCACACCGCGCGCCTGGCCCTGGGTCACCAGCGTACCGGCGTAGCCCATGGACAGCCGGTCGCCCAGCGCGGCGTCGGCCGCCACGGCGGGCACCGCTTTTTCCACCGGCACGGATTCGCCGGTCAGGGCCGACTCGTCCACCCGCAGGTGGTTCACCTCCAGCCAGCGCAGGTCCGCCGGCAGGCTGTCGCCCGAGGCCACCTGCACCACGTCGCCCGGCACCAGTTCGGTAGCGTCCACATCCTGCAGACGGCCGTCGCGCCAGACGTTGGCGTGCGGCGACAGCAGGTGGCGTATGGCCTGCAGCGCCTTTTCGGCCTTGCCCTCCTGCAGCACGCCGATGGACACATTGAGCAGCACCACCGCCAGGATGACCGCCGCATCGAGCGTGTGACCAATCCATGCGGTGACCACCACGGCAGCCAGCAGCACCACGACCAACAGGTTGTTGAACTGGCCCAGCAGCCGTCGCGCCAGACCGGGGCCCTCGGCCATCTCCAGCCGGTTGGGGCCGTGGCGCTGCAGGCGGGCCGCGGCTTCCTGAGCGCTCAGCCCCCCGGGCGCAGCCTGAAGCCCAGCCAGCACCTGTCCGGGCGTGCGGGCGTGCCAGGGTGGCGATGCGGCGGGCGGGACGCCGGCGCGGCGCGGTGCGTGAGACAGTGACATGGCGAGCGGCTTTCCCGAAGAGTGGCGATGAACGATATCCCAGCGGCCCCCCCGCCGCGCGTCACAGTGCGCACGGCGCGCATGCATCTTTGATGCGGATCAAGGCGGCGCGGGGGGGTGTGGGGCGTCCGCGGCGAGCCCCTGGCCCCGGACGCCAGGGAGCCCCCTGTGGCCCATCCTAAAATGGCAGCCCTTTTTCCACGTGCCCTCCAGGAAGTTTTCCCTCCATGAACATCCTTCGCTTCTCCGACCTGTGCGCCCAAGGCAAGGCCCAAGGCCAGCGCGTCTTCATCCGCGCGGACATGAACGTTCCGCAGGACGACACCGGCCGCATCACCGAAGACACGCGCATCCGCGCGTCGATCCCCTGCATCCGCATGGCGCTGGAGGCAGGCGCGGCCGTGATGGTGACCAGCCACCTGGGCCGGCCCACCGAGGGCGAGTTCAAGCCCGAGGATTCGCTGGCCCCCGTGGCCCGGCGCCTGGGTGAGCTGCTGGGGCGCGACGTGCCCTTGGTGGCGAACTGGGTGGACGGCGTACAGGTCGCCCCCGGCCAGGTCGTGCTGCTGGAGAACTGCCGCCTCAACGTGGGCGAGAAGAAGAACAAGGAAGAGCTGGCCCGCAAGCTGGCGGCCCTGTGCGACATCTTCGTGAACGATGCCTTTGGCACCGCCCACCGCGCCGAAGGCACCACCTACGGCATCGCCCAATTTGCTCCCGTGGCCTGCGCCGGCCCCCTGCTGTCGGCCGAGATCGACGCGCTGACCAAGGCACTGGCCCAACCCCAGCGCCCCCTGGCGGCCATCGTGGCGGGCTCCAAGGTGTCCACCAAGCTCACCATCCTGCAGAGCCTCGCCGACAAGGTGGACCAGCTCATCGTGGGCGGTGGCATTGCCAACACCTTCATGCTGGCTGCGGGCCTGCCCATCGGCAAAAGCCTGGCCGAGCCCGACCTGCTGGACGCCGCCAAGGCCGTGATGGCTGCCATGAAGGCGCGGGGCGCCGAGGTGCCGATCCCCACCGACGTGGTCGTGGCCAAGACCTTTGCGGCCGATGCCCCCGCCACCGTGAAGGCCGCCACCGACGTGGCCGCTGACGACATGATCCTGGACATCGGCCCAGAGACCGCCGCCCGCCTCGCGGCCCAGCTCAAGTCCGCAGGCACCATCGTCTGGAACGGCCCGGTGGGCGTGTTCGAGTTTGCCGCCTTTGAAAACGGTACCAAGCAACTGGCCAAGGCGATTGCGGAGTCCTCGGCCTTCAGCATCGCGGGCGGTGGCGACACGCTGGCGGCCATCGCCAAGTACGGCATCGACCAACAGGTGGGTTACATCTCCACCGGTGGCGGCGCTTTCCTGGAAGTGCTGGAAGGCAAAAAGCTGCCTGCTTTCGACATCCTGGAGCAGCGCGCAGCCGCTTCCGTGTAAGCAAATGCAAGGCGGTCCACTGCCGAGGTGGCTCCGTCTGCTTACACGCCTTGCATCGGCACACACCTGTGACCAAAAACAACGAACTGTGTACGCCGGAGCGCAGTTAGCGTAATTTTTTCTTGTTTTTGTTGAGGATACCGCCCAGAATTATTTTTCAAACGTGCGGGCCACATCAGTTCGGCCCCTCGCAAATTCAGTCCGTAGGAGGGAATCATGTCGTTTTCAAAGGCAATCAGCTTGGCCGTGCTGGCTGGCGCTGTGGCAACTTTGGTGGGGTGCGCACAGAGGGCGCCTATTCCCGTCGCGGAAAATTTCGAGTACACCTCGCAGCCCAAGGTCCGCTCCGCCGGCCACTGGGACTTGGTCTCGCGCGATGTGGTCAACCAGACGCTGGGCACCCTGGACAAGGCCGGCGTGGCTCCCAACACCCCCCTGCACGTTTCTCTGCCCGCCAACGCCACGCAGTTTGAAACCGCCTTCCGCGAGTTCCTGATCACCAAGCTGGTCCAGAACGGCGCCGTGGTGCAGCAGAACCTGGGCCAGGCCCTGGAAGTCTCCTACGGTATCCAGGTCGTGCGCCACAACAGCGACCGCCCCCGTTTCATTCCTGGCCAGTTCACCATGCTGGCTGCGGGCCTGTTTGCCGCCTACGGCTTGCGCCACGAACACCTTGATGCCCAGCTCGCCGCCGGCCTGGGTCTGTCGATCGCCGCCGACTATGCCAACAGCATCAATTCCGGCGGCCCGACCAACACCGAGCTGATCCTGACCACCACCGTCACGCGCGGCGGCCAGTACCTGGCCCGCAAGACCGACGTGTACTACCTGGAAAACGCAGACACCCCATTGTTCACGCGCCCCTCGTACAAGAACGTCAACATGAAGGTTGTCTCGCAATGAAAACCCCCGCACTTCTTCTGACGGTGCTCGCCGGCGCTGTGCTGGCCGGTTGCGCCAACAACTCCGCGCCGGTGCGCGTCGAGCCCACCTACCAGGAAGCCGCCAGCAGCCAGTTCATCCAGACCAGCCGCGACGCGGTGGCCAAACTGACCACCGGCTTTGACATGAACGCGCTGGGCGCAGGCCCTGTGCTCGTTGCCACCGTGGTCAACGTGAACGACCTGAGCCGCGCCGCCCCGCTGGGCCGCACGCTGTCCGAGCAGTACGCCACCAGCATGGCGGCCAGCGGCTTCAACGTGAAGGAAATCAAGCTGCGCGGCGACGTGTTTGTGCGCGAAGGCCAGGGTGAGTTGCTGCTGTCGCGCGAGATCAAGGACATTGCCCGCAACCACAACGCCTCGCTGGTGCTGGTGGGCACCTACTCGGCGGCCGCCAACTACACCTACGTGAGCCTGAAGCTGGTGCGCACCGAAGACAGCCGCATCGTGCGCGGCCATGACTACGCGCTGCCCAACGACCGCGACGTGCAACGCCTGCTGGCTGTTCCCCGCTGATCTCGCGTTGTCGCCAGAGGCTTGAACAAGTCTCCAAGTCCACAACAAAGGCCGTCTCGACGGCCTTTTTTATTGCCTGCTGCTACCGGTCAGGTCGCCCGCAGCGTGCGCCTCATGCCGCCTCTGCCAGATGATCGCGGCCACCGGCAGAGGCCTTCCACGCCCACCCACCTAAAATCACGCCCCATGAACTTCACCGACATGCTGCGCGACGCCACGGCGCAGAACAACTCCCTGCTGTGCGTGGGCCTGGACCCCGAACCCACCCGCTTCCCTGCGGGCATGCAGGGCGACCCGCGCAAGATCTATGACTTTTGCGCCGCCATTGTGGACGCCACGGCCGACCTGGTGTGTGCCTTCAAGCCGCAGATCGCCTACTTTGCCGCGCACGGTGCCGAGGACCAGCTCGAACGGCTGATGCAGCACATGCGCGCCAACGCCCCGCAGGTGCCGGTGATCCTGGACGCCAAGCGCGGCGACATCGGCTCCACCGCCGAGCAGTACGCCAAGGAAGCCTTCGAGCGCTACGGCGCCGATGCCGTCACGCTGTCGCCTTTCATGGGGTTCGACTCCATCGAGCCCTATCTGGCGTACCACGGCAAGGGCGCATTTTTGCTCTGCCGCACGTCCAACCCCGGCGGCGACGATCTGCAGACCCAGCGCCTGGCCAGCGTCGAGGGCCAGCCGCTCATGTACGAGCATGTGGCGCGCCTGGCGCAAGGCCCCTGGAACAAGAACGGCCAGCTCGGGCTGGTGGTGGGCGCCACCTACCCGCAGGAGATCGAGCGCGTGCGCGCCATCGCGCCCACGCTGCCGCTGCTGATCCCCGGCGTAGGCGCCCAGGGCGGTGACGCTGCCGCCACGGTGCGCGCCGGGCTGCGCAACGACGGGCCGATCATCGTGAATTCGTCGCGGGCCATTCTCTACGCGTCCAAAGGCGAGGACTTTGCTGCGGCCGCGCGTGCCGAAGCCACACGCACCCGGGGCGTTCTGGAAGCCGCCCGGGGCTGAGTTCCCCACCACCCCGAACGTCGCGCACAGCCCCCGAACGGTGCTGGCGCGACCCCGGCACCCTAGATTGCCACCCGCCTGACAGCCGCCCCCTCCAGGAGCCGACGATGCAGTTGAAATGGCTGGAAGACTTCATCGTGCTGGCGCAGGAGCGCAGCTTCACCCGCGCCGCCGAGCTGCGGCATGTTACCCACCCCGCGTTTGGCCGCCGCATCCGCGCGCTGGAGGCCTGGGCAGGCACGCCGCTGGTGGAGCGCGGCAACGGCGGCCCGGTCACCCTCACGCCCGCGGGGCAGAGTTTTCTGGAGACCGCCGGCCACCTGGCCCGCAGCCTCACACAGTCGCACGAAGAGCTGCAAAGCCTGGCCGGGCGGCAGGCCCGCACCGTGACCCTGGCCACGGGCCGCACCTTGGCGCGCACCGTGGTGGCCGACTGGCTGGTGCGGCTGCAGCCCATCCTGCAGGGCGGCGAGCTGTGCATTCGCACACGGGCGCTGGCCGACACCGTGGGCATGCTGGAGCGCAACGAGGCCGACTTCTCGCTCGTGTACCACCACCCGGCCCTGGCCATCCGGCTCGATGCGCGGCAGTTCACGCACCTGACGGTGGCCTCCGACCGGCTGGTGCCCGTGTCACGCGCCACGGCGCAGGGGCAGGCGCTGCACCGGTTCGGGCCGGATGCCACGCGGGTGCCCTACCTGGCCTACGCCCCCCAGCTGGCCCTGGGGCGGCTGGTGGAAGACCACCTGGCGCACAACCCCCATGCACCGCGGCTGCAGCGCGTGGTGGAGTGCGACTCGGCCGACGCCCACTACGAATACGTGCAAAAAGGCCTGGGCGTTGCGTGGCTGCCCTGGTCCATGGTGTTTGCCGACTGCAAGGCCCAGCGCCTCGCGCTGGCGGGTGACGCCCGCATGGAGGTGCGTTTTGACGTGCGCCTGTACCGCCCCAAACGCCGCCTGGGGCCGCCGGCCGAGGCGCTGTGGAAGGCCCTGGCGCAGCGCTGATACGCCTGCACCCGGCGGGACTGATCTGCGGGTTTCCCCGTGGCGGCCATCATGAATTGGCACGACATGGTGCCGTTTTGGCACCAACGGCGCGGGGCGGGCTTTTCACAATCCAGTCCATACCCGCCCCCATCACCCCTGCCTTTGCCAAGGAGTTCCGCCATGACCACCGTCCACCCCCTGCGCCGCGCTGCACTGCTGTGCGGCCTGGCCGTTCTTGCTGCCCCCGCCATCGCGCAAGACGCCTACCCCAGCAAGCCCATCACCATCGTGGTGGGCTACCCGCCCGGCGGCAGTACCGACCTGACCGCACGCACCGTGGCCACCGAGCTGGGCAACAAGCTCGGCGTGCCGATGGTGATCGAAAACCTGGGCGGTGCCGGTGGCGCGATCGGCGCGCAGAAGGTGGCCAACGCTGCGCCCGACGGCTACACCCTGCTGGTGGGCGCCAACAACGAGATCGCGATCAACAAGCTGGTGACCAAGAAGGTCAAGTACGACATCAAGGACTTCACCGCCATCGGCCTCATTGCCTCGCAGCCGCTGGTGCTGGTGGCCTCCACCGGCGCGGGCGTCAAGAACATGGCGGAGTTCACGCAGAAGGTGTCCAAGAACCCCGGCAAGTTCAGCTACGGCAGCTCGGGCGTGGGCACGGCGCTGCACCTGGCGGGCGAGGCCGTGAAGGAGCAGGGCAAGCTGTTCATGACGCACATCCCCTACCGGGGCGTGGCACCGCTCACCAGCGACC
>DATLGV010000418.1:0-3327 GCA_035540275.1 Acidovorax sp.
TTGCCAGTCAGCGCGGCGTTGACCGCGTGCTGCACCGGGGCCATCACGTGCAGGTCAAAGAAGCGGTCCATGAAGCGCACGTCCAGCGCCGCCCGGGGGGCGGCAGGAATCAGCGGCACGGGCCCCGGGTGCGCGAGCTGCAGGTGCTCGATCACGATGCTGCTTTCCACCACGGTGTGGTCTCCGTCCACCAGCACCGGAAACTTCGCCAGCGGCCAGCGGCGCAACCAGTCGGCAGAATGGTTGACGGGCTCCGCAGGGTCGAGATTGAGCAGCTCAAACGGCGTACCGTTCTCGTACAGCGCGATCAGCACCTTCTGGGTGTAGGAGGAAAAAGGGTGGCCGTAGAGGGCGAGCATGCGGGGTCCTGCGTGTGGGTCGGTGTGGTTGGCGGGGGTCGCGCTCATTCGGGAGCCACCACCATCCAGGGCACGCCAAAGCGGTCGGCCACCATGCCAAACGCCTGCGAGAAAAAGGTCTTGGTGAGCGGCATCTGCACCTTGCCGCCATCGGCCAGCGCGTCGAAATAGCGTTGGGCATCGGCCGCATTGGCAGGGCTCAGCGCCAGCGAGATGCCCTGGAAGCTGGCATGGCCCGAGCCCATGCCGTCCGACGCCATGATCTGCGTGTCGCCCACGGTGAACGAGGCGTGCATGACCATCTCGGGCTTCGGGCCCGGGCCGCTGCCGTCGGCGCAGCCCTCGCCAGCGGCGGGCTCGGGGTTGTCCTTGTAGCGCATGAGCATGGTGACCTGGGCGCCCAAAGCGCGGCGGTAGAACTCCAGCGCTTCATCGCAGCGGCCTTCGAACATCAGGTAGGACTCGACTTTCATGGGGTCTCCTCGGGAGGGTTGGCGGGCCAGTGAACGTTTCGGCGTGCAATTGTGAACACCGTCCACAAGCAATAGCAAAGATAATGGACAGTGTCCACATCCAAACGATCCATGACCGTAAGCACCCGCAACAAGGCCACCACCTCCCGCGCACCTGCCGCACGCGCCACCTACCGCCACGGTGATTTGCACCGCGCGCTGCTGGACGCAGGCATCGAACTGGCGCGCCAGGGCGGGCCCGATGCCGTGGTGCTGCGCGAGGCCACGCGCCGCGCGGGGGTGGCGCCCAACGCGGCCTACCGCCATTTCGCCAACCGCGATGACCTGCTGGGCGCCGTGCGCGCCGCTGCCGTGGCGGCCGCCGCGCGGTCGATGGAGGCCGAGCTAGCCCTGGTGCCCACCACCGGCACGCCCACCGAGCAGGCCCACGCCAGGGTGCGCGCCGTGGGTGCGGGCTACCTGCGGTTCGCGCACGCCGAGACGGGGCTCTTTCGCACCGCGTTCGGCGGCCGCTTCACGGTGCAGCAAACGCCCGACCCCGCCATGGGCGGCGCCACGGGGCTCAACCCCTTCCAGCACCTGAGCGCCGCGCTGGACGACCTGGTGACCGCTGGCGCCCTGCCGCCCGCACGCCGCCCCGGCGCCGAATACCTGGCCTGGGCCACCGTGCATGGCATGGCGCTGCTCGCTATCGACGGACCGCTGCGCGGCACGCCCCAGCCGATGCTGGACCTGCTGAGCCAGCGCCTGCTGGACATGGTGGAACGGGGGCTGTGAGCGCCGGGGCCCCAAGGCCGCGCCTCCGCGCCTCCATTTTCTGGCTGACGGCTCCCTGGTGGCAGGCCTCGGCGGCTCAGCACCAGAACGCCTGCAGGCAGACCGGCCGGGCTCAGTCAATCCCGTCGCATAGCACGGATTCGCATTCCTTGGTTTGTAACAAACACTGATTCCTTGCGTGAATGCAGGTTGTCGAACTGGGCCTGAACGCTTACGGGGCTTTGTGACCGACAATTCACAAATTGATACGTGCAGTTACAACTCGGCGCGCCCATCGTCGTTCCGCTCGGCTGGCAAGCGTTTGTCAGTGCGTAGAACGCCCCTTCGGTCGCGCCTGACATCCATCCAGAATTTCCATGGCTTTCCTTCCAAAAACCGTCACCCGCAAGCTGGCGTTCGCCTTTTCGGTGCTGATCGCAATATTGATCGCCGTTGCCCTCCTGTCGCTGCGCAGCGTGGGCGATGCGCGCGAAGACTTCCAGCGCTTTGTGGGCAACGAATTCCACCGGGGCGGCCTGGCGCGCGACATCCAGGCGGCCGCCAATGCACGGGCCATTGCGGCCCGCAACCTGATCCTGCTGACCAGCGCTGCTGACTTGCAGGCAGAGACCGCTGCGGTCACCGCAGCGCACGAACGCGTGCAAGCCAAGATGGCAGAACTGGGCCAGGCATTGGCGAACGCGCCCCGCGCCCCTGCAAGGGAGCGCGCGCTGTTCCAGCAACTGCAATCCATCGAGCGCAGCTATGGTCCCGTGGCGCTGGACATCGTGGGCCTGGCCCGCGATGGCAAGAAGGACGAGGCGACCGCCAAGATGAACGCCGAATGCCAGCCACTGCTGAAGCAGTTGATCGGTACCACGTCCGACTACACACAAGCGGTCGCTGCCTCCGCAGACCAGGAGATCAGCAAAGCGGCCGAGAATTCCAGCAGCAACCGCCTCATGCTCATCCTGGCCACCGTGGCGTCCATGCTGGCGGCCACGGCCCTCGCTGCGCTCATCAACCGCAGCCTAATGCGGTCTTTGGGCGCTGACCCGGTGCAGCTCAGCGCTGCAGCGCGGCGTGTTGCGTCGGGTGACCTGGGCACCGTGTCCGGCAGCGCCACCGCGCCCGCCGACAGTGTGCTCGCGTCGCTGGGCGACATGCAGGTCGCGCTGGCCAGCATCGTGGGGCGCGTGCGCTCATCGGCCACAGCCATTGAAGCGGGCTCCCAGGAGATTGCGACGGGCAACGCGGACCTCTCGCACCGCACCGAGCAGCAGTCCGGCAACCTGCAGCAAAGCGCGGCCTCCATGGAAGAAATGACCGCTACGGTGCAGCAGAACGCCGACACCGCGCAGCAAGCGACCCAGCTCGCATCGGCAGCGCGCCAGGCCGCAGAACACGGCGGCACGGTGGTGGCGCGGGTGGTCAGCACCATGGATGACATCACCACCAGCTCGCGCCGCATTGGCGACATCACCGGCGTCATCGACAGCATTGCGTTCCAGACCAACATCCTGGCGCTGAACGCTGCCGTGGAGGCCGCCCGGGCCGGAGAGCAGGGCCGGGGCTTTGCGGTGGTGGCGAGCGAAGTGCGTACGCTGGCCCAGCGCAGCGCGCAGGCGGCCAAGGAAATCAAGTCGCTCATCGAGGCCAGCGTGGAAAAGGTGGAAACAGGGTCTGCACTGGCGCACACCGCAGGCTCTGCCATGACCGAGATCGTGGGTGAGGTGAAC
>DATLGV010000419.1:0-11602 GCA_035540275.1 Acidovorax sp.
TTTGGCGCCAGCCTGATGAAATCGCCCCAGCTGGTGGCCGACTGCGTGAAGGCCATGAAGGACGTGGTGAGCGTGCCCGTCACCGTCAAGCACCGTATCGGCATCGACAAGGTGGAGGACTACGGCTTTGTGCGCGACTTCATCGGCACCGTGGCCGAGGCAGGCTGCACCGTGTTCATCGTGCATGCGCGCAACGCGTGGCTGCAGGGCCTCTCCCCCAAGGAAAACCGCGACATCCCGCCGCTGCGCTACGAGGTGGTTCACCGCCTCAAGGCCGAGTTTCCGCAGTTCACCATTGCCATCAACGGCGGCATCACCACCGATGCGGTGGTCCAGGAGCAGTTGGAACGCCTGGACGGCGTGATGATCGGCCGCGAGGCCTATCACAACCCCTGGTGGCTGGCCCGCTGGGACCCGCTTTACTACGGCGGTGCCCCCTGCGCACTGACCCGTGAGGACGTGGAGCTGGCCATGGTTGAGTACATGGAACGCGAGGCCGCCCAGTACGGCACCCCCTGGCCCCACATCGCCCGCCACATGCTGGGCCTGCGCCACAGTCTGCCCGGCGCCCGCATCTGGCGCCAGGTGTGGAGCAACCATCTGCTCAAGGACCGCCCCGCGCGGGAGGTGCACGCGCTGGCCATGCAGTCGTATGCAAGCGCCGGGCCCGAGCAGCATGCAGAGCCGGGCGCGCTGATGGCGGCTACGTGATCAGCCGCGCCACCCAGGCCGCCAGCGGCTCGGGCCGGCCGAACAGGTAGCCCTGCAGGCACTCGCACTGGCTCTCGACCAGAAAGTCGGCCTGGGCCCGGGTCTCCACCCCTTCGACCACCACGCGCAAGTTGAGGTGGCGGGCTACCGAAATGATGGACTGCACGATGGCCGTGTCGTTGGGGTCGTCGGGTGTGTCGTCCACAAAGCTCTTGTCGATCTTGAGCTCGTAGAGCGGGAGCCGCTTGAGGTAGGCCAGGCTCGAATAGCCGGTACCAAAGTCGTCGATGGAGAACCGCACGCCCAGCTGCACGATCTCGGTCATGCGGGCGATAGTGTCGTCCAGGTCTTCGATCAGCAGGCTCTCGGTCAACTCCAGGATGAGGTGGGACGGATTGGCGCCGGTGTGGGCCAATACGTGGCGCACGCGTTCCACAAAGTCGTCCTGGCGAAACTGCCGCTCGCTCACGTTGACGGACAGGGACAGTTCGCGCCCTGCCGCCTGCAGGCGCGCCAGGGTCTCGCAGGCCTGCTGGATCATCCAGTCACCCATGCGCAGGATCAGGCCCGATGCCTCGGCAACGGGAATGAAGCGGCTGGGCGGCACGCTGCCCCGCACGGGGTGGGTCCAGCGCATCAACAGCTCGCCGCCCACCACCTTGCCCGCAGCGTCCACCTGGTTTTGCACAAAGGCTGCCAGCTCGCCCAGGGCCTGCGCTTTTTTCAGGTCCTGCTCCAGCGCCAGGCGCTCCTGCACGTCGGCCTGCATGGCGGCTTCGTAGAAGCGGATGCGGTTGCGGCCCAGGTCCTTGGCGCGGTACATGGCGGTGTCGGCCTCGCGCAGCAGGTCTTCCACACCTTCGCCCCGCTTGGGGAACAGCGTGATGCCGATGCTGCCGGTGGCGCTGTAGAGGTGGGTGTCGATGGTGTAGGGCACTTCGAGCGCCGCGCGCATCTCCTCGGCCACCAGCAGCGCCGCCCGCCCGGCAGACTCCATGTCCGATGCCACGTTGTGCGCCAGCACCACAAATTCGTCTCCGCCCAGGCGCGCCACGGTGTCGCCCGGGCGTTGCAGTTGCGTGAGCCGCTGGGCCACCTGCATGAGCAGCGTATCGCCCACCGTGTGCCCCCGCGCATCGTTGATCCGTTTGAAGTCGTCGAGGTCGATGTACAGCACGGCCCCCACCTGGGCGGCCTTCTGTGCATTGGCCAGCGCATGTTCCATGCGGTCCAGCAGCATGCGCCGGTTAGGCAGGCCGGTGAGCGCATCAAAGTAGGCCAGCTGGTGTGACCGCGCCTCGGCCTGCTTGCGCTCGGTGATGTCGCGCGACAGTGCGATGAACCGGGGTTCGTCGCCAGGCGCCGCACTCTCCTTGCGCGCAATCGACAGCTCGAACCAGTGGGTGACACCGCCCAGCTCCAGCCGGAACTGGTGGCCCGATGAATACCCGGTGTGGTGCGCGGCTTCCAGCGCGGCACGGCAGCCCACGGCGGCTTCGGGGGAAACGACATCGTGCAGCCGGTGGCCCAGAAACATCTCCGGTGGCACGGCCAGCTCGCCCGACCGGGCCGATCGGTAATGGTGGATGCGCCCATCCAGCCCCAGCTCAAACAACAGGTCGGGGATCGCGCTGAGCGTGCTCTCCAGGTCGTCACGGGCAGCGCGCAGTTCGGTCGTCATGTGGCGCGCCAGGGCCACGGCACGTTCGCGCCCCGTGGCCAGCAGCCAGGTGAACCACGCGAGAATGAGGCTGAGCAGTGTGCCCAGCACCACCACCGGGTGGTGCCCGTCCTCCTGGAAGCGCTGGACAAAGCCTGGCCGGGGGGCCATCTGCAGCGTCCAGCGGCGACCGCCCAGCTCCACTTCCCTCCGCGCCTGCAGGGTCGGGGCGCCCGCCTCCTGGAAAGAAGCCTCCAGGTTGCTGAACAGTAGCGCGCCCGCTGCGGCGGGTGCCACCGCAGCTGTCGTTTCGGCTCCGGCGCCAGAGGTGCTGTCGGTAATCTGCAGACCAATGTCGGCGTCGAATTCGCGGGACATGCCGAGGATCACGTCCTCCATGCGAAACGGGGCAGACACCCATCCCTGCAAGCCAAGGCGCCGTCCCTCGACCGTGCGGACATCGGCGTTGGGGGCATAAAAGGGCATGTACATCACCAGTCCCGGGGCGCCGTTCTGAATGAGTGTCAAGCGCCCCGACAACGCCAAGGCCCCCGTGTCGCGGGCACGGTCCAGCGCCTCCCTGGCGGGGGGAACGGTCAGCACATCAAAGCCCAGTGCCTTCAGGTTGGGGCCTTCCAGCGGCTCGATGTGGGTGATGGGGGCCATCAGCTCGCGCACCCCCGGCGGGCGCACGGCATATTGGTCAAAGCCCCGCTGGCGCATGTCCTCCAGGTGGGCGGCCAGGCCCTTGCCGGGGAACTGCAGGATCAGCGACACCCCCTGGAGCCCGGGCCGGGTGGCCTGCAATTGCAGCGCACTGACATAGGACTGGAACTCGGCGCGGTCAATGCGTTCGGAGCCCTCAAAGTAGCCCTTAACGCCGCGCAACACCACCTCATAGGTCGCCATGCGGTCCTTGAGGTTGTAGGCGATCTGGTCGGCCGCCATCTCAAAGTTCTGCTCGCGCCGGGTCCGCGTGTCCTTCTCTTCGCTTTGCCAGTACAAAAAGGTCAAACCCAGTGTCAGCACTGCAATCAAGGGGGGGAGCACCACCGGCAGCCAGCGATGGTTGCTGCTGCTCCCCAACTCGTCGGACGCTCTCGCCCCATGCCCTGGTGCGGTGGTTGCATCGTTGTGCGGGTCTGGGTGGGGTGTCATGAATCCTGTTGGGTGGGCGCGCGTCGGACGGGCAGGCGCATCAGGCACCTGTGGTGCCGCACATTATGAGCATCTGTCCCGCGCCGAAAAGGAGCATTTGCACGCACACTGCACAGAAACGACGTGGATGGCCCGTGCGGGCCGGATATGCTGGCACCCGCTGCGCTCGCTCCCACTCACTGGATCAACCCCGGCAACACCGACGACAAAGGCCTGGCATGGCATCGCTTGATTTCGACTTGGAGGCATCCCAATTTCGCACCTGGTACGCCGGGCAGGCGGTGGCGCTGGAAGACGCTTGCGCTGCGCTCACCGCGCGGGTGGCGGCCGTGGTGACCCAGGCAGGCGGGGTGGACATCACCAAGGTGGAGGGCCGCGTGAAGGATGTGGACGAATGCGTTCGCAAGTTCGTACGCAAATACCGCCCGGCGCTGGAAGAGAGCAACACACCCTACGACATCCAGACCTACATCACCGACCTCATCGGGGTGCGGGTGGTGTGCCTGTATGAAGACGAGCTGGAAAAGATCGCCCAGATCGTACGCGCCCATTTCGCCGTGATCGAAGTGACCGACAAGGTGACGGCGGTGGAAAGCACCGAGGCGTCGTTTGGCTACAAGGGGCTGCACCTGGACCTGAGACTGAGCGCGGGCGACCGTGCCCTCCCAGAGCACGCGGCCTATGCCCACTGGCCGTTTGAGCTGCAGGTGCGCACCATCATCCAGGACTCCTGGAGCGTGCTGGACCACAAGATCAAGTACAAAAAATCCATCCCGGGCCAGCTCAAGCGGCGCATCAACGTGCTGGCGGCGCTGTTTGAACTGGCTGACCGCGAGTTCCGACAGATCCGCGATGCCACGGCCGCCGAACTGTTGCAGGCCCCCGATGAAACCGCCGAGCCCGCACCCGATGTCGCCGCAGATTTGCAGGCGCCCGCTCGGGCAGCCACCACCAGCAGCGAACTCAACGCCTTCACTTTCTTGAAGATCGCCACGCATTTCTTCAAGGACTTCGAGTTCGAGCCATCCAAGGTCGATGGATTTGTGGACGACATCCAGGCCTGGTCGCCCCGCATGACCCGTGCGCGCTTCAACAGTCTGATGCGCGAGACGATTGGAGTGGTCAAGCGCTACAAGCAGCATTTTGAGGACCAGAACCCTCAAGGCAGCTTCAACCCTTACACGGTGATCCGGCACTGCCTGTACCTGAGTAACAAGACCGCCTTCAGGCCTGCGCTGCGCAACTCGGCCCGCGAGTCGTTCGAAGCCTGGCTGAGTGACAACGCAGAACCGCGTCCCTGACCGGTTTGTCGCAAAGGCGACTGGGCATTGGTGGTTTTACTCCATGCGCTTGTTACCAAGTGCTGCTATATTGCACTGCAACAAAACGGAGTTTCGCCCCATGCTGTACCACCTCTATGAAACCCAGCGCTCCCTGATGGAGCCGTTCACAGATTTTGCACAGGCGGCTTCCAAGTTGTTCAGCAACCCCGTGTCGCCGCTGAGCCAGACCTCGATGGCCCAGCGGATGGCCGCGGGTTACGACCTGCTCTACCGCCTGGGCAAGGACTACGAAAAGCCTGCGTTCGAGATCCACACCGTGGACGTGGACGGCGTCGGCGTCGCCATCCATGAGCGCATCGAGGTCAACAAGCCATTTTGTGAACTGCGCCGTTTCAAGCGCTTCTCGGACGACCCGGCCACGCTGACCAAGCTCAAGGGCCAGCCCGTCGTGCTGATCGTGGCGCCGCTGTCAGGCCACTACGCCACCCTGCTGCGCGACACCGTGCGCACCATGCTCAAGGACCACAAGGTCTACATCACCGACTGGAAGAACGCCCGCCTGGTGCCACTGTCCGAAGGCGAATTCCACCTGGACGACTACGTCAACTACGTGCAGGATTTCATTCGGCACCTGCAGGGCATCTATGGCAACTGCCACGTGATCAGCGTGTGCCAGCCCACGGTGCCCGTGCTCGCAGCCGTGTCGCTGATGGCCAGCCGGGGCGAAAAAACGCCCCTCACCATGACCATGATGGGTGGCCCCATCGACGCCCGCAAGTCGCCCACGGCGGTGAACAACCTGGCCACCAACCGCAGCTACGAATGGTTTGAAAACAACGTGATCTACCGCGTGCCGGAGAAATTCCCGGGTGCGGGCCGCCGGGTGTACCCGGGCTTTTTGCAATACACCGGGTTTGTGGCCATGAACCCGGACCGCCATGCGTCCAGCCACTACGACTACTTCAAGGACCTGATCAAGGGCGACGACGCCAGCGCCGAAGCCCACCGCAAGTTCTACGACGAGTACAACGCCGTGCTGGACATGGATGCGGACTACTACCTCGAAACCATCCAGACCGTGTTCCAGGACTACAAGCTGGTGAACGGCACCTGGGATGTGCGGTCCCCCGCAGGCAAGGTCGAGCGCGTGCGCCCGCAAGACATCAAGACCACCGCCCTCTTCACGGTGGAAGGTGAACTGGACGATATCTCCGGCTCGGGCCAGACCGAAGCCGCCCACGACCTGTGCAGCGGCATCGTGCGCAAGGAGCAGCGCCACCTCGAAGCCAAGGGCGCCGGCCACTACGGCATCTTCAGCGGCCGCCGCTGGCGCGACATCGTGTACCCCAAGGTGCGCGCCTTCATCCTGGAACACGAACTGCCTGCCAAGCCAGCGGCCGCGCCGGCAGCGACGCCTGCGTCTCGGCTTGCCCACCCAGTTCCCACAGCTGCCAAGGCTGCCAGCAAGCCTGCATCGGTGGCCAAGACCGCTGCAACCAAGGCTCCCAAGGCCACTGCTCCCCAGTCTGCACCGGCCCGTGCTGCGGACAAGCCCGTGGCAGCCACTGCCGTGGCCACACGCTGGGTTCAGCCGGCTGTCGCACCGACAGGTGCCGCGCAGGCCCCCGCGGCGGATCTGACCGCAGCCAAGACGGGTGCCACAGCAGCCCCGTCCACCCGCAGCAGCAAGAGCAAGGTGCGCAAGGCTTGAGCGCCCCCGCTTCCGGCCGCCCGCCCCTGGCCCACGCAGCAGTGCAGGACCTCGCGGCGCGGATTGACGCTGCGCTGCCCCAGACGCAGTGCACCCGCTGCGGCTACCCCGACTGCGCGAGCTATGCGCAGGCCATCGCCCAGAGCGAGGCCGCCATCAACCAATGCCCCCCCGGGGGCGCAGAGGGGATCGCCCGCCTGGCCGCCATCACGGGCCATGCGGTGGTTCCCTTGAGTGCCGACCACGGTGTGGAGGCGCCGCGCAGCGTGGCCTTCATCGACGAGGCCTGGTGCATTGGCTGCACCCTGTGTATCAAGGCCTGCCCCACCGATGCCATCGTGGGCTCCAGCAAGAAGATGCACACCGTCATCGAGCCCTACTGCACGGGGTGCGAGCTGTGCATCCCCGCCTGCCCGGTGGACTGCATCCATCTCGACAACGCCAGTGGCAGCGCGACCGGCTGGGCCGCGTGGTCGGCCCCGCTCGCACAGCAGGCCCTGCAACGCTATCAGCAACACCGCCAGCGGGCGCCGCTGGAGGATGAGGAAGTAGACGACAAGGCCACCCCCAGCGCCTTCACGGCAGCTCCGTGCGGCGGCGCCGCAGCCATCGACGCTGCCGGGGGCCGCGAGGCGCGCAAGGCAGCCATTGCCGCTGCCATGGAACGGGCTCGCCAGCTTCGGGGGCAGGGCCCGCGCTGATCGTTCTTCCTGGGTGCGTGTTGGCGATCTGACCGGGCATCGCCAAAGGGCTCTGAAGCTGTCGCGCTCAAGAGCGCTACAGGCAACCTGCTTGGGTCGCTGCCTTGGCCCCGCCGCCTACCGCATGGCGAGCGACTTGTAGACCCCGCAGCCCACGTACCAGTCCCCCACGCGGCTCACATAGGACATCTTGGTCTGCACCGCACCGGTGGCCGGGTTGTTGATGTCGTACTCCACCCAGCCTGGTGCCCGGTCGGCCTGGGTCACGATGTCGCTCACCAGCCGGTCGCCCGCAATGCCGGGAATGTCCTGCACCCGGGTGCCCACCTTGGCCGGGTTGCCACCAAAAGCCAGATAGGTGCCACCGGCATCCAGCACAAACACATACATGTCGCGGTCATGGTAGGGCTGGGTCTTGTCGGTGATGCTGCGCAGAAACTGGTCGCGCGAAGCGGTCTTGTGCAGTGCCACCGCCTTGTTCACCAGGGCCACCGCCTCGTCGGCCGTGCCCTGTTGCAATCGAAACGCCGCCACTGCCTGCGACAGGGTGGAAGCGCGGTGCTCCAGCGCCTCGGCCTGGGAGACGGCATGGCCCACCATCTGGGCGTTGTGCTGCGTGATCTGGTCGAGCTGCTGCACGGCCGTGCTCACCTCGCTCAAGCCCGTGCTTTGCTCGGCGCTGGAGCCGGAGATTTCGGTCATGCTGGTCGCCACGCTGCGAATGCCGCTGGCCATGTTGGCAATGCCCTCGCCCGCCGACCGGATCAGACCCGCGCTGGCCTCCACCTGGTTGACCGAAGCGCCAATCAGCTCGCGGATCTCCCGTGCCGCATCGCCCGAGCGCTTGGCCAGCGTGCGCACCTCGCCAGCCACCACGGCAAAGCCCCGCCCCTGTTCACCGGCGCGGGCAGCCTCTACCGCAGCGTTCAGGGCCAGGATGTTGGTCTGGAAGGCGATGCTGTCGATCACGCCGATGATTTCGGTCATGCGGCGTGCGCTTTGCTGGATGGCCTCCACCGACTGTACGGCACGGGCCATGGCCTCGGCACCAGTGTCGGCGGCCCTGCGCACCTCTGCCGCACGGGCATCGGCGCTGCGCGCGGTCTGTGCATTGTTCTGCACGGCCGACGAAAGCTGCTCCACGCTGGCGGCTGTCTGCTCCAGGTTGGCCGCCTGCTGTTCGGTGCGGTCG
Source organism: Acidovorax sp. (assembly GCA_035540275.1). Lineage (GTDB taxonomy): Bacteria > Pseudomonadota > Gammaproteobacteria > Burkholderiales > Burkholderiaceae_C > Acidovorax. The sequence goes on from DATLGV010000419.1 coordinate 8,417, forward strand.
GCCAGCGACCGGTTGCCTTGCGCCAGGCTTTGCCCTGCGTGGGCCACCAGCGCCGCGTTGCTGCGAATGTCGGCCACCATGGACGACAGCGTCAGCACCATGCGGTCGAGCGACTGGGCCATGGACCCGACCTCGTCCTGCCCATAGACACCTGCCCGGGCACACAAGTCACCGCGTGTGGTCTGCTCCATCGCATGCGCCAGGCCTTGCAGGTCGGATGCCAGCCCCGCGTACAGCGCACACAAGGCATACAGAACCACGGCGGCGGCCAGTGCCACCCCCCACCACGGCGCATCGAGCACCGCCAGTGCCAGGGCGCCCCCCGTCAACACGCCCAGCGTCAGTAGTTTGCCCGGCAGGTGGCACCTGCGCATCCACCAGAGTCCGGGGCGCAGCGGTAGGAATCCAGACATCTTGTCTCCGTTATCGTTTTTTGAAAGGGGGCCATGCTAGGCGCACGCTCTTACGTCGGATTGACAACCCCGCTCGGGGCGGGCAGGGCTTGACTCAGCGCCTTGCACCGCGCCGTGGGCGCTCCCCCTTCGCCCATAATGTCGCTCCATGAATCCCCTGCTCTCCCAACTCCAGCCTTACCCCTTCGAGCGGCTGCGGCAACTCTTTGCGGGAGTCACCCCCCCGGCGGCCTACAGCCCCATCAGCCTGGGCATGGGTGAGCCACGCCATCCTACACCGCAGTTCATCAAAGATACACTCAGTAACAGCCTGGGCGGGCTGGCCAGTTACCCCGCCACTGCGGGTGAACCCAAGCTGCGTGAAGCCTTCACCCAGTGGTTGCAGCAGCGCTATGCCCTGACCCTGGACCCGGGCACCCAGGTGCTGCCCGTCAACGGTTCGCGCGAGGCCCTGTTTGCGTTCGCGCAGACCATCATCGACCCCTCCCAAGGCCAGCCGCTGGTCGTCTGCCCCAATCCGTTCTATCAGATCTACGAAGGCGCCGCCTTGCTGGCGGGTGCCCAGCCGTATTACGCGGCCAGCGACCCCAGCCGCAACTTCGCAGTGAACTGGGATGCCGTGCCCGACGCCGTGTGGCAGCGCACCCAGCTGCTCTTCGTCTGCTCCCCTGGCAACCCCACAGGGGCTGTCATGCCGCTGAGCGAGTGGAAGAAGCTGTTTGAGCTGAGCGACCGCTACGGCTTCGTGATTGCATCGGACGAGTGCTACAGCGAGATCTATTTCCGTGACGAGCCGCCCCTGGGTGGCCTGCAGGCTGCGGCGCAGCTGGGGCGAGGCGACTTCAAGAACCTGATCTCCTTCACCAGCCTGTCCAAGCGCAGCAACGTGCCCGGCATGCGCAGCGGCTTCGTGGCCGGAGACGCGGCGCTGATCAAGTCCTTTTTGCTCTACCGCACCTACCACGGCAGCGCCATGAGCCCCATCGTGCAGGCGGCCAGCATCGCTGCCTGGGGCGACGAGCAGCATGTGGTGGAAAACCGCGCGCTGTACCGCAAGAAGTTTGCCCAGGTCACGCCGCTGCTGGCGGGTGTGATGGAAGTCGCCCTGCCCGATGCCGGTTTCTACCTGTGGGCCAAGGTGCCCGAAGCCCTGGGCATGGACGATGCCGAGTTCGCGCGCGCCCTGCTGGCTCAATACAATGTCACGGTGCTGCCCGGCAGCTACCTGGCCCGCGAGGCCCAGGGGAGCAACCCCGGAGCCCAGCGCGTGCGCATGGCCCTGGTGGCCGAAGCCGAAGAATGCGTGGAAGCCGCGCTGCGCATCGTGCAATTCATCCAATCCCGTACTGCCTGATCTGATCGACCACAACATGACCCAACAACTCCAAACCCTCATCGACAACGCCTGGGACAACCGCGCCAGCCTCTCCCCCGCCGCCGCGCCCAAGGAGCTCCAGGACGCTGTCGAGCATGTGATTGCCGAGCTGAACAATGGCAAGCTGCGCGTGGCCACCCGCGAGGGTGTGGGCCGGTGGACGGTGCACCAGTGGATCAAGAAGGCCGTGCTGCTGTCCTTCCGCCTCAAGGACAACGAAGTCGTCAAGGCCGGGGACCTGGGCTTTTACGACAAGGTTCAGACCAAGTTCGCCCACCTGTCCGAAGAAGAAATGAAGGCCACCGGCGTGCGCGTGGTGCCTCCGGCCGTGGCCCGCCGCGGCAGCTTCATCGCCAAGGGCGCGATCCTGATGCCGTCGTACGTGAACATCGGTGCCTACGTGGGCGAAGGCACCATGGTCGATACCTGGGCAACCGTGGGCTCGTGCGCACAGATCGGCGCCAACGTGCACCTGTCCGGTGGCGTGGGCATCGGCGGTGTGCTGGAGCCGCTGCAGGCCGGCCCCACCATCATTGAAGACAACTGCTTCATCGGCGCCCGCTCCGAGGTCGTCGAAGGCGTGGTGGTCGAGGAGAACTCCGTGCTGGGCATGGGCGTGTACCTGGGCCAGAGCACTCCCATCTTCAACCGCGCCACCGGCGAGATCAGCTATGGCCGCGTGCCCTCGGGCTCGGTCGTGGTCAGCGGCAACCTGCCCAAGACCGCCGCCAACGGCGCGCCTTACAGCATGTACGCCGCCATCATCGTCAAGCAGGTGGATGCGCAAACGCGCTCCAAGACCAGCATCAACGACCTGCTGCGCGACTGATTGCCGTGAACCCGCGAACGGCCCTGGCCGTTCGCCCACCGAAAGAGACAGACAGACAACCAGAGGGAAACACCATGAGCACGATGGAACGAATTCTTCGCCTGATGGCAGAGAAGAAGGCCTCCGACGTCTATCTGTCGGCCAACGCGCCTGCCCTGATCAAGATCAATGGCGAGTGCGTGCCGATCAACAACCAGATCCTGCCGCCCGACGCGCCGCGCAATCTGCTGTCCGAAGTGGTCACCCCAGACCGCATCGAGGAGCTGGAAGAAACTGGTGAGCTCAACATGGGTGTGCCCCTCAGCGGCGTGGGCCGCTTCCGGGTCAGCGCCATGCGCCAGCGCGGCAGCTATGCGGTGGTGATTCGCTTCATCTCGCAGCAGATTCCCGAGTTCGACACGCTGGGCCTGCCCTCCGTGATGCGCGAACTCATCATGGAAAAGCGCGGGCTGATCCTGATGGTGGGCGCCACCGGCTCGGGCAAAAGCACGTCGCTGGCCTCAATGATCGACACGCGCAACGAGGCGCTCACGGGCCACATCCTCACCATCGAGGACCCGGTGGAGTAC
>DATLGV010000420.1:0-1636 GCA_035540275.1 Acidovorax sp.
GTGGTGCTCAGGACCATGCCGCTGAACAACGCCACGCAGATGACGGACACCGAGCGGGCGCTGCTGCGCCGCTGGTACGAGGCCGGCGCCGCCTCGCATTGAACCGCGCGCCACCCCCATATCAATCAGATCCAGGAGACAAGCCATGACGGAGAATCCGGTCCATCCGGTGGACGAGAGACTGCCAGCGTCACGCCTTGCGGCGCTCGGCATGCAGCATGTGCTGGTGATGTATGCGGGCGCCGTCGCGGTGCCGCTGATCGTCGGGCGCGCCTTGCAGCTCACGCCCGAGCAGGTGGCGATGCTGATCTCGGCCGACCTGTTCTGCTGTGGCCTGGTGACGCTGATCCAGTCGCTCGGCCTCGGGCGCTGGTTCGGCATCCGTCTGCCCGTGATGATGGGGGTGACCTTTGCCGCCGTGGGCCCGATGGTGGCGATGGCCAACGCGCAAGGGGGAACGGAGGGCGCACGCGCCATCTTCGGCGCCATCATCGGTGCCGGCGTGCTTTCGATCCTGATCGCGCCCCTGATGGGGCGGCTGCTGCGCTTTTTCCCACCGGTGGTCACCGGCACCATCATTGCGGTCATCGGCATCAGCCTGATGCGCGTGGGCATCAACTGGATCTTTGGCAACCCGGTGGGCCCCACGGCCCCGAGCGTGCCCAACCCCGAGCACCTCAAATGGCTGGCAGAGGCGCAGGCAGCGGCGGGTGCACCCGGTTCATCTCTGCCGCCGGTACCCAAGGGCTTTGCCGTGGTGCCCACGGTGCCCAACCCCAAGTACGCAGACCTGACCGGTGTAGGCATCTCGGGCCTGGTGCTGCTGTCCATCCTGCTGATTGCCAAGTTTGCCAAAGGCTTCATTGCCAACATCTCGGTGCTGCTGGGCATCGTGATCGGTGCGGTGGTGGCCGTGGGCATGGGGCTGATGAACTTCGACAAGGTGGCCAAGGCGCAGTGGTTTGACCTGGTGCTGCCGTTCGAAATTGCCGGCCCCGTGTTCGACCCCATCCTGATCCTGACCATGACCCTGGTGATGATCGTGGTCATGATCGAATCCACCGGCATGTTCCTCGCCCTGGGCGAGATGACCGACCGCAAGGTGGACCAGGCCGCCCTCACGCGCGGCCTGCGCACCGACGGCCTGGGCACGCTGCTGGGCGGCATCTTCAACACCTTTCCGTACACCAGCTTTTCGCAGAACGTGGGGCTGGTGGCCGTCACCGGCGTCAAGAGCCGCTTTGTGTGCGTGGCCGGCGGCGTGATCCTGATCGTGCTGGGTGTGCTGCCCAAGATGGCGGCGCTGGTCGAGTCCCTGCCCACCATGGTGCTGGGCGGCGCGGGGCTGGTGATGTTCGGCATGGTGGCAGCCACGGGCATCCGCATCCTGGGCGGGGTGGACTTCAAGACCAACCGCTTCAACGCCATGATCGTGGCCGTTTCCATCGGCGTGGGCATGGTGCCGCTGATCGCGCCCAACTTCCGCCAGTGGATGCCGCATGCGATCCACCCCCTGATCGAATCCGGTATCCTCCTGGCCTCGATCACGGCTGTGGCCCTGAACGTTTTCTTCAATGGCGCCAGCCGCGACACCTCCGCCGCTGTCAACGCCGCACGCCAGGCCGACGCCCACTAG
>DATLGV010000421.1:0-1884 GCA_035540275.1 Acidovorax sp.
CTAATGCCCATGCAAGCAGCCGGGGCGTTCAATCGCCCGATTTCGCTCCAACCCTTCGGGCAGTGGTCTTTGCGGGCGGTCCGCAGCGTTGCGGCGTTTGCCAATAGCCGAGCTATTGGCTGCACACCGCGCCTTGCATCCCATCCCGCAAAGACCGCTGCGCGACCCCTGCGAGATCGTAAACAGGCTCTTGGCACCACTCGTTTTTTGCCCCCACCACCCATGTCACGCAAACCCAAAAAAGGCTACTTTGTGCGAGGCCAGTTCGTTGCCGAAGGCAGCGAGCTGGACATCCAGCTCAAGGCCGAACTCAAAGGCACGCCCGATGCCAGCCGCACCGATCTCAAACGCGAGAGCGATGAACTGCAGGACCTGGGCAAGGAGTTGCTGACCCTGCGCGCCGACCTGTTCGACGCCGTGGGCCTGCCCGACAAGCTGGTGGAGGCGCTGGCCGAGGCCAAGCGCATCACCAACTTTGAAGGCAAGCGCCGCCAGATGCAGTACGTGGGCAAGCTCATGCGCAAGCTCGAACCCGAGCTGGTGCAGGCCGCCCGCCAGGCCCTGGAAGAGCAGCACAAGGGCTCTGCCACCGAAAAGCTGCAACTGCACCTGGCCGAACAATGGCGCGACCGCCTGATTGCCGACGACGACACGCTGGCCGCCTGGATGGCCGAGCACCCCACCACCGACACCCAGCAGCTGCGCGCCCTGATCCGCCAGGCCCGCAAGGACGCCCAACCTGCAGGCAAAGAGGCCAATGTCCAGGTCTCGCAAGGCCTGGCACCCCGCAAGGGCCGTGCGTACCGCGAGCTGTTCCAGCTGGTGCGCGAGCACCTGGGCGGCACCGGCACGGCAGATGCCGGCGACACCGACGAGGACAACGACGATGAGTGAAGCCGTCCACGACGCCGTCAAGATCGGCATCGTCTCCATCAGCGACCGCGCGAGCACTGGCGTTTATGAAGACAAGGGCCTGCCCGCACTGCAGGACTGGCTCACGCGTGCGCTGCACAACCCCATCACCTTCGAGCCGCGTCTGATCCCCGATGAACAGGCTGGCATCAGCGCCACGCTGATCGAGCTGGTGGACGCTGGCTGCAGCTTGGTGCTGACTACCGGCGGCACCGGCCCCGCACTGCGCGATGTAACGCCCGAGGCCACGCTGGCCGTGGCACACAAGGAGATGCCGGGCTTTGGCGAGCAGATGCGCCAGATCAGCCTGAAGTTCGTGCCGACCGCCATCCTCTCGCGCCAGGTGGCGGTGATCCGGGGAAACAGCCTCATCATCAATCTGCCCGGCCAGCCCAAGGCGATTGCAGAAACGCTGGAGGGGCTCAAGGACGCCGACGGCAAGCAGATCGTGCCGGGCATCTTTGCGGCCGTGCCGTACTGCGTGGACTTGATCGGCGGGCCTTACCTGGAAACGCGCGATGAGGTGTGCAAGGCGTTCCGGCCTAAAACGGCGATTCGCCCTCCTCGCACCGCCTGACGCCACTCATTAGAAACAAAAATAGCTGGCAGCGCTTGATGATCAAGCGCTGCCAGCTATTTTTTTGATAGTGCCCGTGCTACAGACACAGCCCGGGTCTCTGGCGCTACTTGCCCACCAGCTCATTGAGCTTGCCCGCCTCGAACTGCTCCTTGATCGCCGCATCACAAGGCACGCAGTCCTTGGCCTGCTGGTTGGCGGCCGAGAGTTTTTCGATGGCCTGCCACAAGAGCGCAATCTGGTGCTCTTGCGATGAGGCGTTGTCGATCAACCCGCGCATGGCCTGCGAGAGCGGGTCGTCCTCCTGCGTGATGCCATAGGCGGTGAACTTGCGTGCTGGCTGGGATTCGGTCACGTCGGCACTCTGGCCCTCTTTGGACGGGATGATGCGCGCC
>DATLGV010000422.1:0-2463 GCA_035540275.1 Acidovorax sp.
CACCGCCACAGGTCACGTTGACCAGCGCGTTCTTGATGGAGCGCGTGAGCAGCACCGGGTTCTCGGTGACGCCTGCGCGCAGGCTACCGCCTGCACCGCCGAGGAACAGCACGGAGGCCAGCGAGGGCTCGCAGTTTTCGCCGATGCGGTCCACGATGCGGCGCACCTCGGCGGGCATCTCGGCCTCCACCGGATGGAGCTGCGCGTCCAGCACGTACCAGGAGGCATGCTCCCCGGTGGTGGAGGTCATCAACAGGCGCAGCCCCGGCCAGGCGACGGATGCGTCCCAGCCCTCGATGATGGACAGCGGGTCGGCAATGTCGGTGCCGCCCCAGCCGGTGCCCGGATTGGCCACCTGAAAGTAGCGGCCCGGCGTGGACTTGCGCCCGCGCATCTGGATGCCCGAGGGCTTCATATCCAGGCAGCGGCCCGCCTGGTGCTCGGTGAGCACGCCGGTGATGTGGTCGTCCACCACCACCACCTCGTCCGCATGGCCGAAGAACTGGCGCGCAAAGATGCCGATGGCCGCCGAGCCACAGCCCACGCGCATGCGCTGTTCGGCCACGCCATTGACGATGGGCGCGCGCCCGGCCTGGATCACGAGCTGCGAGCCGCCGTCGATGGTGAACTCCACCGCCTGCTTGTTGCCCAGGGCCTGCATCATCTCGGCGGTGATGCGGCCTTCTTTCTTGGTACCGCCGGTGAGGTGGTGCACACCACCCAGCGAGAGCATCTGCGAGCCGTACTCTGCCGTGGTCACATGGCCCACCACCTCGCCCTTGCAGCGCACGTTGGCCTGCTCGGAGCCGAGGAAGCGGTCGGTGTCGATCTTCACCTTGAAGCTGCAGTAGCTGAAGATGCCCTCGGTGACCACGGTCACCATGTCCACGCCGTCGGTTTGGGAGCCCACGATGAAGGGCGCAGGCTTGTAGTCGGGGTAGGTGGTGGATGAGCCCACACCCGTCACGAACACTTCTTCAGACAGCAGCAGGTCGCCGTTCCAGGCGGGTTCTGGAGCCACCTCGGCGCCTTCTGCAGCGGTTGCACGGCCTGCAAATGGCACCAGCGTGGCCTCGCCCGCTTCCTGCGTTTTGCGCAGCAGCACCACCGGGTCCAGCCGCACCAGCACGCCCGCATGGTTGGCATAGCGGTCGCATGCACCGGCCCGGCCCTCGGAAATCTGGCACAGCACCGGGCACGCATTGCACTCGACCTTGGCGGCATTCATGCGGTCGTTGCGCGGCCGGGCGCGCTCCAGCACCTGCGGCAACTCTGGCGCATCCATGCCCGGCAGCCCATCGGTCTTGGTGTGTTCAGTCATCGTGGCGACCCATTCATTGCATTGTTGCAAGTGCTTGTACGCGCTTTGCATTTTGTGTAGCATTCACTTAACTTAAATGTTGTGAACACTACATTCGATGTCAATGTAGCGGAATCAAACAGACTCTGCAATGGTGTTTTCGCACCCCCAAAAACGGTGCACGGGGAGCCCCAAAATGACGCACGCAAAGACGAATGCCCGCATGGGGTGCCGACACCCGAACCAGGCTGTCCGGCGGCCTTCAACCACGCCCGCAAGGGTGGGTTTGCGAGATGCGGAACAATGGAGGGTTGCGAGCCACAAGCCATCCGGCCCGGAAACCTTGTTCTAAGGCGTTTCCAGGCCAGCACTTCAGCTGCTTTTTCGTATTTGCTTCCAACTTTTCCATCTAACGCACCATGAGCGCCTTTCTTGACGAACGCGTCCTGACGGTCCACCACTGGACGGACCGCCTTTTCTCCTTCACCACCACGCGCGACACCGCGCTGCGCTTCTCCAACGGCCATTTCACGATGATTGGCCTGCGCGGCGAGAACGGCAAACCCCTGCTGCGCGCCTACAGCATCGTGAGCCCCAACTACGAAGAGCACCTGGAGTTCCTGTCCATCAAGGTGCCCGACGGCCCGCTGACCTCGCGCCTGCAGCACATCAAGGTAGGCGACACCATCGTGGTGGGCAAGAAGCCCACGGGCACCCTGCTGATCGACTACCTGCTGCCCGCCAAGCGCCTGTACATGCTCTCCACCGGCACGGGCGTGGCCCCGTTCCTGAGCCTGATCCGCGACCCCGAGACCTACGAGAAGTTCGAAGAGGTCATCCTGGTGCACGGCGTGCGCGAGGTGAAGGAACTGGCCTACCACGACTACATCACCGAGGAGCTGCCAAAGCACGAGTTCCTGGGCGAGATGGTCAGCAAGCAGCTCAAGTACTACCCCACAGTGACGCGCGAAGAGTTCAAGAACCAGGGCCGCGTAACCACCGTGATCGAGAACGGCCAGCTCGCCCGCGACCTGGGCCTGCCCGCGCTCAACCCGGCGGAAGACCGCGTGATGATCTGTGGCAGCCCCGAGATGCTGCGCGACCTCAAGCACATGATGGAAGAGCGCGGCTTCAAGGAAGGCAACACCACGAAGCCGGGTGAC
>DATLGV010000423.1:0-6357 GCA_035540275.1 Acidovorax sp.
GGGCTTTCCTTGACCGGCAGGTTCACCAGCCCTGCAAACACGCCCAGGCCGATCGCGATGTACCACACCATATCGTAGCTGCCGGTGGCGTCATACAGATAGCCGCCCAGCCAGACGCCCAGGAAGCTGCCGATCTGGTGGCTGAAGAACACAAAGCCGCCCAGCATCGACAAATGCTGCACCCCGAAGATCTGCGCGATGGTGGCGTTGGTGGGGGGCACGGTGGACAGCCACAGCGCGCCCATCACGGCCGAGAACACGTACACCGACAGCGGCGACAGCGGCACCAGCAAAAAGATGCTGATCGCCACCGCACGGGCGAAGTAGATGAAGGCAAGAATGTGCCGCTTGGGCATGCGCTGGCCCAGCGTGCCCGCGATGTAGGTGCCGAACACATTGAACAGCCCGATCAGTGCCAGCGCATAGCTGGCCACCTGGGGCGACAGGCCATGGTCCTTGAGGTAGCTGGGCATGTGCACGCCAATGAACACCACCTGAAAGCCGCACACAAAATAGCCCGCCATCAGCAGGTTGAAGCTGGGGTAGCGGAAGGCTTCGCCCAGCGCCTGCGCAATGGTCTGCTCCCGCTTGACCGGGGCCGCGCCCTTGAAACCCGGCTCGCGCAGGCCAAAGGCCAGCGGCACGATCAGCAGCACCGCCATCGACAGCGCCAGCAAGGCCTGCTGCCAGCCCAGCCCGGCAATCAGCCAGCCTTCGACCGGCACCATCAGAAACTGCCCGAACGAACCCGCCGCCGCCGCCACGCCCATGGCCCAGGAGCGTTTTTCGGGCGCAATCTGCCGCCCCAGCACGCCGTAGATCACCGCATAAGTCGTGCCCGCCTGGGCTGCGCCAATCAGCACGCCGGCCGTCAGCGCAAACAGGGTGGGCGTGGGCGACAGGGCCATGCCCGCCAGGCCCAGGGCATACAGGGCCGCACCGCCGAGCAGGACGCGGAAGGCCCCAAACCGGTCGGCCACCATGCCCGCAAAAATCCCGATCAGGCCCCAGGACAGGTTCTGGATGGCAATGGCCAGGGCGAACGACTGGCGCGTCCAGCCCATCTCCTGCGTGATGGGTAGCAGCCACAGCCCGAACCCGTGGCGGGTGCCCATGGACAGCGTGACGATGGCCGCGCCGCACGCCAGCACCTGGAACATGGATAGTTTGGGAGAATTCATATGCATGCGCAGGAATGTAGCCAGATTGTGCAAAACGCGCTGATACACCCGCGACCAATACAGTTGCCAGCAGGGGCGTGGAATGACTGTTTTTTTATCCAGCCCTGAGGCGGTGGCCGCACTACAATCCGCCGCTATGTCTGCCAAACCGTCTTCCGCATCCGCCAGCGAATATTCCGAAGGTTCGATCCGCGTGCTCAAGGGCCTGGAGCCCGTCAAGCAGCGCCCGGGCATGTACACCCGCACCGACAACCCCCTGCACATCATCCAGGAAGTACTGGACAACGCCGCCGACGAGGCCCTGGCCGGCCACGGCAAGAAGATCCGCGTCACCCTGCACGCCGACGGCTCGGTCAGTGTGGAAGACGACGGCCGGGGCATCCCCTTTGGTCTGCACCCCGAGGAAAACGCGCCGGTGATCGAGCTGGTCTTCACCCGACTGCACGCGGGCGGCAAGTTCGACAAGGGCAAGGGCGGAGCCTACAGCTTCTCGGGCGGCCTGCATGGCGTGGGCGTGTCGGTCACCAACGCCTTGGCCACCCGGCTGGAGGCCACCAGCTACCGCGAGGGCAAGGTGGCGCGCCTGGTGTTTGCCGCCGGTGATGTGGTCGAACCCCTGGTCTCCCGCCCGCTCGAGGCGGGCGAGCGCAAGCAGGGCACTTCGGTGCGCGTGTGGCCCGACGCCAAGTATTTCGAATCCAGCGCCCTGCCCATGGGCGAACTGACCCATCTGCTGCGCAGCAAGGCGGTGCTCATGCCCGGCGTGACGGTGCAGCTGGTCAACGAGAAAACCCGCGACACCCAGACCTGGCAATACAAGGGTGGCCTGCGCGACTATCTGATGCAGACGCTCACGGGCGACCCCGTCATCCCGCTGTTTGAAGGCGAGGGCTTTGCCGACAGCGGCAACGAGAGCTTCGCTGAGGGCGAAGGCGCATCGTGGGCCGTGTCCTTCACCGAAGACGGCCAGCCCATGCGCGAGAGCTACGTCAACCTGATCCCCACCAGCGCGGGTGGCACGCACGAAAGCGGCCTGCGCGACGGCCTGTTCAACGCGGTCAAGAGCTTCATCGAGCTGCACAGCCTGCTGCCCAAGGGCGTCAAGCTGCTGCCCGAAGACGTGTTTGCGCGCGCCAGCTACGTGCTGTCCGCCAAGGTGCTGGACCCGCAGTTCCAGGGCCAGATCAAGGAGCGCCTGAACTCGCGCGACGCGGTTCGCCTGGTCAGCGGCTTTGTGCGCCCGGCGCTGGAGCTGTGGCTCAACCAGCATGTCGAATACGGCAAAAAGCTGGCCGAGCTGGCCATCAAGGCCGCGCAGACGCGCCAGAAGGCGGGCCAGAAGGTCGAAAAGCGCAAGGGCTCCGGCGTGGCCGTGCTGCCCGGCAAGCTCACCGACTGCGAGAGCCGCGACACGGCGCACAACGAAGTGTTCCTGGTCGAGGGCGACTCGGCCGGCGGTAGCGCCAAGATGGGCCGCGACAAGGAAAGCCAGGCCATCCTGCCGCTGCGCGGCAAGGTGCTCAACACCTGGGAGGTGGAGCGCGACCGGCTGTTCGCCAATGCCGAGATCCACGACATCGCGGTGGCGATCGGGGTCGATCCGCACGGGCCGAACGACCATCCCGACCTTTCGGGGCTGCGCTACGGCAAGGTCTGCATCCTGTCCGATGCCGACGTGGACGGCTCGCACATCCAGGTGCTGCTGCTCACGCTGTTCTTCCGCCACTTCCCCAAGCTCATCGAGGCGGGCCACATCTACGTGGCGCGCCCGCCGCTGTTCCGCGTGGACGTGCCCGCCCGTGGCAAGAAACCTGCGGCCAAGATGTATGCGCTGGACGATGGCGAGCTGGCCGCCATTCTGGACAAAGCCGAAAAAGACGGCGTGCCGCGCGAGAAGTGCCAGATCAGCCGCTTCAAGGGCCTGGGCGAGATGAACGCCGAGCAGCTCTGGGAAACCACGCTCAACCCCGACACCCGCCGCCTGCTGCCCGTGCAGCTGGGCGACATGGACTTTGCCGCCACCGAAGGGCTCATCACCAAGCTCATGGGCAAGGGCGAGGCCGCTGCACGCCGCGAGCTGATGGAGCTGCATGGCGACGCGGTGGAGATCGATATCTGAGCCCTGGGTGCCCACGGTGCTTGCCATGACATCATTTCGCACGATCGGCACCATGCGTTGGTATGTATTGGGTTGTTTGCTCTGTTTTTTGCAGCAAACCGCCCACGCAGACCTGTGGGCGCATGTGGACGAGCGCGGTGTGACGCACTTTGCGGCCGAGCAGGTCGATGCGCGCTACCAGCTGTTTTTTCGCGGCAACGACTTTGACTCCACCCGGGATGCAGCGGCCAATGCCTCGCCCATGCCCTATGCGCTGCCTGCAGCGGGGGCGCGCCTGCTGGCGTTTTTCGACATCGCGCCCGACTACAAGCGCGTCAAGCACCACCTGCGCGCTGCGTCCAGCCAACATGGTGTGGACTACGAGCTGCTGCAGGCCGTGATCGCGACCGAATCCGGCTTTGACGCCACCGCCGTGTCGCCCAAGGGCGCCGTGGGCCTGATGCAGGTGATGCCCGCCACCGCCAGCCGTTTTGGCGTGAGTGCGGACAAGAAGCGCACGGTGGAGCAAAAACTGGCCGACCCGGCCGTGAACGTGCCCACCGGCACCCGTTACCTGCGGCATCTGCTGGACCTGTTCCCCGGCCGCATGGACCTGGCCGTGGCCGCCTACAACGCGGGCGAAGGCGCCGTGCAAAAGGCGGGCAACCAGATTCCGGCCTTCAAGGAAACCCAGAACTACGTGCGCACCGTGCTGGGCCTGTACGCCCAGCTCAAGCCGCCAGCCCCCGTGTTGACTCAGCGCGCCCTGCCGGGCCGTGTGCGCATGGAGCTGACGGGCGGCGCGCAGAACCGGGGCCACCTGCCGCCCACCCAGGTGGCACAGACCCGCAGCGCGCCGCAGACCGCGTTTGAACCCCTACCGACGATTCCCAACGAATGAGCGACCAACCCACTCTTGATTTCACCACCGCAGGCGATGACGGGGGCGACGCCCTGGGCCTGGCGGGCTACGCCCAGCGCGCCTACCTGGAATACGCGCTCTCGGTCGTCAAGGGCCGTGCACTGCCCGATGTGTGCGACGGCCTCAAGCCCGTGCAGCGGCGCATCCTGTATTCGATGGACCGCATGGGCCTGGGCTACAGCGGCCCCACGCGCAACACGGCGGCCAAGCCCGTCAAGAGCGCCCGCGTGGTGGGCGATGTGCTGGGCCGCTTCCACCCCCACGGTGACCAGTCGGCCTACGACGCACTGGTGCGCATGGCGCAGGACTTTGCGCAGCGCTACCCGCTGATTGACGGCCAGGGCAACTTCGGCAGCCGCGACGGCGACGGCGCTGCCGCCATGCGCTACACCGAAGCGCGCCTGTCGCGCATCACCAGCCTGCTGCTGGATGAGATCGACGAAGGCACCGTCGATTTCATGCCCAACTACGATGGCAGCACCGACGAGCCCCGCCAGCTGCCCGCCCGCCTGCCATTCGCGCTGCTCAACGGCGCCAGCGGCATCGCCGTGGGCCTGGCCACCGAAATCCCCAGCCATAACCTGCGCGAGATTGCCGATGCGTGTGTGGCGCTCATCAAGACCCCATCGCTGAGCCAGGACGAGCTGCTGGCCATCGTGCCCGGCCCGGACTACCCTGGTGGCGGCCAGATCATCAGCAGCCCCGGCGACATTGCAGACGCCTACCGCACCGGCCGGGGCAGCCTCAAGGTGCGAGCGCGCTGGAAGATCGAGGACATGGCGCGCGGCCAGTGGCAGCTGGTGGTCAACGAACTGCCGCCCGGCGTGAGCACCCAGCGCGTGCTGGAAGAGATCGAGGAAATCACCAACCCCAAGGTCAAGGCCGGCAAGAAGGCGCTGACGCAGGAGCAGACGCAGCTGAAGGCCAGCATGCTGGCCGTGCTGGACGTGGTGCGCGACGAGTCCAGCAAGGACGCGCCCGTGCGCCTGGTGTTCGAGCCCAAGACGGGCAAGACCCCGCAGCAGGAGCTGATCACTGCGCTGCTGGCCCACACCAGCCTGGAGACCTCGGCGCCCATCAACCTCACCATGGTGGGGCTCGATGGCAAGCCCGTGCAGAAGTCGCTGCGCCAGATGCTGGAAGAGTGGATCGCCTTCCGCCAGACCACCATCACCCGCCGCAGCCAGCACCGGCTGAACAAGGTGCTGGACCGCATCCACATCCTCGAAGGGCGGCAGCTGGTGCTGCTCAATATCGACGAGGTGATTGCCATCATCCGTCAGGCTGAAGACCCCAAGGCCGCGCTGATTGCACGCTTTAACCTCAGCGACCGGCAGGCCGAGGACATCCTCGAAATCCGCCTGCGCCAGCTCGCACGGCTTGAAGCCATCAAGATCGAGCAGGACCTGAAGGAACTGCGCGAAAGCCAGGGCAAGCTCGAAGACATCCTGAACAACCCCGGCTCGCTGCGCCGCACCATGGTCAAGGAGATCGAGGCGGACGCCAAGACCTTTGCCGACGCGCGCCGCACCCTCATCCAGGCCGAGAAAAAGGCCGTGGCCGAAGTGAAGGTGGTGGACGAGCCCGTCACGGTGGTCGTCTCGCAAAAGGGCTGGGTGCGCGCCCGCACCGGCCACGGGCATGAGGCCGCGAGCTTTGCCTTCAAGGCAGGCGACGGGCTGTACGGCACGTTCGAGTGCCGCACGGTCGATACCCTGCTGGCCTTTGGTAGCAACGGCCGCGTGTATTCGGTGGCCGTGTCGCTGCTACCCGGCGCACGCGGCGACGGCCAGCCGGTGACCACGCTGATCGAGCTGGAAGCCGGCACACAGCTGCTGCACTATTTTGCGGGGCCCGCCAACGCCACGCTGCTGCTGTCCAACTCTGGCGGCTACGGCTTTCTGGCGGCGGTCGAGAACATGGTGTCGCGCCAGAAGGGCGGCAAGGCCTTTATCACCCTGGGCGAGGGCGAGACCGTGTGCGTACCCTCGCACGCCGCAGGCAGCACAGGCAGCAAGCCGGTGGTGCCCGCCACCCATGTGGCCTGCGCCTCCACCGGCGGGCGCATCCTCACGTTCGAGATCACCGAGCTGAAAACCATGGCCAACGGCGGCCGGGGCCTGATGTTGATCGACCTGGAAGACAAGGACCAGCTG
>DATLGV010000424.1:0-2650 GCA_035540275.1 Acidovorax sp.
GTGCGGGCGACACGCAGGAGGGCAGCATCGAAGTCGCCTTGTCGCGTCTGCGCTGGGCCGGCATTGCACCCAAGACCATTTCGCAGACGCTGGCGGGCAGCTATGTGGCGCCCGTGCTCACCGCCCACCCCACCGAGGTGCAGCGCAAGAGCATCCTCGATGCCGAACGCGACATCGCCCAACTGCTGGCCGCCCGCGACGATATCCAGGTGCGTGCGCAGCTCTACAACACCGCCAAGGATGCTTTGACGCCCCGCGAGCTGGCCGCCAACGAGGCCCTGCTGCGCGCCCGCGTGGCCCAGCTGTGGCAGACGCGCCTGCTGCGCTACAGCAAGCTCACGGTGGCGGACGAGATCGAAAACGCCCTCTCTTACTACGAAGCCACCTTCCTGCGCGAGATCCCCAAGATCTATGCGGACCTGGAGAGCGAGCTGGGTCAGTACCCCGTGCACAGCTTCTTGCGCATGGGCCAGTGGATCGGGGGCGACCGCGACGGCAACCCCAACGTGACCGCGCAGACGCTGCAATACGCCCTGAGCCGCCAGGCCGAAGTGGCGCTGCGCCACTATCTGACCGAGGTGCACTATCTGGGCGGCGAGCTGTCGCTGTCCGCCCGCCTGGTGCAGGTGTCGGCCGAGATGGAGGCCCTGGCCCTGCGTTCGCCGGACACCAACGAACACCGTGTGGACGAGCCCTACCGCCGCGCCCTCACCGGCATCTATGCGCGCCTGGCCGCATCGCTGAAAGACCTGACCGGCGGCGAGGCCGCGCGCCATGCCGTGGCGCCGCAGAACGCCTATGCCAGTGCCGAAGAGTTCCTGGCCGACCTGCGGGTGATCGAGGCCTCGCTCCAGTCCCACCATGGCCAGGCCCTGGCCGCCGAGCGCCTGCACCCGCTGATCCGCGCCGTGCAAGTGTTTGGCTTCCATCTGGCCACGGTGGACCTGCGCCAAAGCTCCGACAAACATGAAGAGGTGGTGGCCGAGCTGCTGGCCAAGGCGCGCATCGAGCCCAACTACGCCAGCCTGCAGGAGGCCGCCAAGCGCGCGCTGCTGATCAAGCTGCTCAACGACGCGCGCCCGCTGCGCGTGGTGGGCGCCGACTATTCGGCCCACACGCAGGGCGAGCTGGCCATCTTTGAAACTGCGCGCGTGATGCGCGAGCGCTTTGGCCACGAGGCCATCCGCCACTACATCATCAGCCACACCGAAACGGTGAGCGACCTGCTGGAAGTGCTGCTGCTGCAAAAGGAAGTGGGGCTGATGAATGGCACGCTCGATGCCGAGTCCCGCAACCACCTCATCGTGGTGCCGCTGTTCGAGACCATCGAAGACCTGCGCAACGCCGCGCCCATCATGCGCGAGTTCTACAGTCTGCCCGGCGTGGCCGCGCTGGTGCAGCGCAGCGGCGGCGAGCAGGACATCATGCTCGGCTACAGCGACAGCAACAAGGACGGCGGCATCTTCACCAGCAACTGGGAGCTGTACCGCGCCGAGATTGCCCTCGTCGAACTCTTCGACGAGCTGGCCACCACCCATGGCATTCAGCTGCGCATGTTCCACGGACGCGGCGGCACCGTGGGCCGTGGCGGCGGCCCGAGCTACCAGGCCATCCTGGCGCAGCCGCCCGGCACCGTGCGCGGCCAGATCCGCCTGACGGAGCAGGGCGAGGTCATTGCGTCGAAATACGCCAACCCCGAGATCGGCCGGCGCAACCTGGAAACCCTGGTCGCCGCCACGCTCGAAGCCACGCTGCTGCAGCCCACCAAGCCCGCCACCAAGGCGTTTCTGGACGCGGCCGCGCAGCTCTCGCTGGCCAGCATGGGCAGTTACCGTGCGCTGGTGTACGAGACACCGGGCTTTACCGACTACTTCTTCAACTCCACGCCGATCCGCGAGATCGCCGAACTCAACATCGGCTCGCGCCCGGCCAGCCGCAAGGCCAGCCAGAAGATCGAAGACCTGCGCGCCATCCCCTGGGGGTTCAGCTGGGGGCAGTGCCGCCTCACGCTGCCCGGCTGGTTTGGCTTTGGCTCGGCGGTGGAAGCCTTCGTCAACACCGAAGGCAAGGACCCCAAGGTGCAACTGGCCCTGCTGCAGAAGATGTACCGCCAATGGCCGTTCTTCCGCACCCTGCTGTCCAACATGGACATGGTGCTGGCCAAGAGCGACCTGGCCCTGGCCTCGCGCTACAGCGAGCTTGTGACCGACGCGCGCCTGCGCAAGAAGGTGTTCACCAGCATCGAGGCCGAATGGCACCGCACGGCCGACGCGCTCACCCGCATCACGGGCGACAAGCAGCGCCTGACGCACAACACCGCACTGGCGCGGTCCATCAAGCACCGTTTTCCGTACATCGACCCGCTGCACCACTTGCAGGTGGAACTGGTGCGCCGCTGGCGCGCGGGGCAGGGCGACGAGCGGGTGCAGACCGGGATTCACATTTCCATCAACGGGATTGCGGCGGGGCTGCGCAACACGGGCTGATCGCTGCGCAGCGCGGCTCGAGCCTGCGCCCCCTGGCCTGCCGCCAGCGCGAACACCCAGCAACAAAAAGGGCTCCCGATGGGAGCCCCGTTTGCTTGGCCAGTGCGGGAGGGAGTGTCTTGGAACAGGTTCCAAAACACCTCCCATGGCAGCAGCCCCCGCAC
>DATLGV010000425.1:0-1891 GCA_035540275.1 Acidovorax sp.
GCGTCCCACAGGCCGTGGTAGTGCTGCGTGTCCACCACGGGGTCGCCGCTGCGGTAGGGAATGGACAGGCCACCGCCCGCCGAGATGGCGTGCAGGTCATGCCCCGCCGCATGCGCCGTGCGCACCAGGTTGACCATGGCGCCGCACACTTCCTGCAGGTGGCTGTAGTCCACGCCCGAACCGATGTGCATGTGCAGGCCCGCCAGCTTCAGGCTGTGCTGCTTGATCGCTGCCAGCGCCGCAGGCAGGTCGGTGTGCCAGATGCCGTGCTTGCTGTGCTCGCCGCCCGTGTTCGTCTTGTTGCTGTGGCCGTGGCCAAAACCGGGGTTGATGCGCAGCCACACCGCGTGGCCAGGCGAGCGCGCGCCCAGCTGGTGCAGCATGTCGATGGAGCCCGCGTTCACCGGCACGCCGTGCTCCACCACGCAGTCGAGCGTGGCAGCGTCGAACAGATCGGCCGTGAAGACGATCTCCGACGGCTCGCCACCCGCCACATAGCCGGCTGCCAGCGCGCGCAGGATCTCGCCGCGCGAAACGGCATCCACCTTCACGCCCTGCTCGCGCATGAGCTTCAGGATGTGGATGTTGGAGCAGGCCTTTTGCGCAAAGCGGATGGTGTCGAAGTTGGACACCTGCGCGATGCGCTGGCGGATGGTGGCGGCGTCATACACCCACAGCGGGGTGCCAAACTGGTCGGCCAGGGCCCAGAGCTGGGCGGGGGAGAAAGGGTTGGACATGGGAGGCTCCAAAGGCAGAAGGCGTGAACGATGCGCGGATGATGCCGCCATCGATGTATTCAGTCGAATGCTTTGATTTACGCCATTCATTCAATATGGATATGCTCTGGGCATGACTGGCATGACCGAGCCCACCCTCACTCACCGCATCACCCACCGCCATATCGAGGTCTTCCGCGCCGTGATGACCGCTGGCAGCGCCACCGGTGCAGCCGACCTGCTGCACAGCTCGCAGCCCACCGTGAGCCGCGAGCTGGCGCGGCTGGAGTCGCTGCTGGGCTACGCGCTGTTCGAGCGCGTGCAAGGCCGACTGCGCCCCAACGCGCGGGCGCTGGCGCTGTGGGACGAGGTGCAGCGGTCGTGGCAGGGGCTGGAGCGCGTGGTGGACCGTGCAGTGGCGCTGGGCCGGCCGGGTGCGGTGCAGTTGTCGGTGCTGTGCCTGCCCGCACTGGCCCACGCGCTGCTGCCGGGCGCAGCGGCACGGCTGATGCAGGCGCACCCCGGGGCACACTCCACAACCCGCTTATCGGTCACGCCACAGGAATCGCCCCTGCTCGAAGAATGGATGAGCGCCCAGCGGTTTGACCTGGGCCTGTGCGAGCAGACCACCGCCCCGCCGGGCACACGGGCCGAGGTGCTACTGACGCTGGACGAGGTGGCCGTGCTGCCCGCAGGCCATGCACTTGCGCACAAACCGGCACTGGACCTGGCCGATTTTGCGGGCGAGTTTTTTGTGAGCTTGTCGGCCGACGACCCCTACCGACGGCTGATCGACGCCCGGTTTGCCGAGGCGGGCGTGGAGCGCACGCTGCGCGTGGAAACCCACAGCGCCGCAGCGGTATGCGCCATGGTCGAGCAGGGCCTGGGCATTGCCATCGTCAACCCGGTCACCGCTCTGGCCGCCGCCAGCGAGCGGCTGGTGCTGCGGCGGCTGGCGTTTTCCATTCCGTTCAGCGTGACGGCACTGCTGCCACTGTACCGCCCGCCCCTGCCCGAGGTGGCGCCCATGCTGGAGGCCCTGCGCGCGCAGGCCCAGGCCGTTGCAGCACGGCTGCCGCCCGCCATGGACTGAAGCCACAGGATCTGCAAAACTATTATTTTGATAGCATCTCAGGCATATTGCACTGGCGCCATCGGCCCACAAGAGCCTGCAC
>DATLGV010000426.1:0-14808 GCA_035540275.1 Acidovorax sp.
GAGGGCTACATCAACGCCCGCGTGTTTGCCGAGGCCCTGCAGCGCGCAGGCCGCAACCCCACGCGCGCGGCCTTCATCGACGCCACCTGGAACCTGAAAAAGTGGGACCTGGGCGGGTTCGAGATCAGCGCCAGCACACCCGACCGCAACGCCTCGCGCTTTGTCGAACTCACGCTGGTGGGCGTGACGGGCGGTTCTTGCGATAGCCCCGAGGGCCCGCCGCTGGCACGCCGATAACAGGGGTGCGCTGCGGCGCGGCCGCCGATGCAATTGCTATCAATTAGATAGCCATCAGCATATGATGCACTGGCGCTACCGGCCGATTTCGTTCAAATACTGTTACTGCGACGCCAGCCCGTACCGGTAGCCCTTGAACGACCAGATGGTGCGGCCGGGCTCGATCTTCTCCAGCAGCAGGCCCGGCCCGGCCGGGTCGCCCTCGTGCAGCACCTGGCCGTTGACGATGGCCATGCGGTACACCGGGTTGCTCGAATAGGTGACGCCAGAAATCTTGAGCGACGGCAACTGCGTCCGCACGGACTCGGGCAGATCGGCTTGCGCAAACACGGTGCCCGTGGCGGCCGGGGCTGCGGCAGGAGCGGGATTGGCCGCTGCTA
This sequence comes from Acidovorax sp., assembly GCA_035540275.1. GTDB lineage: Bacteria > Pseudomonadota > Gammaproteobacteria > Burkholderiales > Burkholderiaceae_C > Acidovorax. The sequence continues at coordinate 618 of DATLGV010000426.1, forward strand.
CGTCCGCGGCACGCGGGGCGGGCGCTGCAGGGCGCGGCCGCTCGGGGTCTGCGGCGGGAGAGCGCGGGGCCACGGAGGGGCTGGGTGCGGGCGCGGGCCGCTCGCGCTGCGGTGCCGCCGCGCGGGGCGCTGGCGCCAGAGGGGGTGTCACCGCTGGCGCCACGGCAGGGGCTGGTTCCGTCGAGGTCACGGCAGCCGCTGGCGCTGTGGGCGGCGCTGCGGATGCCACCGCAGGCATGGACGGTGTCACCACAGCCGGGGTCGCAGGCGCTGCAGCCACCACGGCTGCGCCCGCCGGCACCGGCCGCTGCAAGAACCACCAGGTGCCGCCGGCCGCCACGGCGGCCACAACAACGACCGCCACAGCCACCAGCACCGGGCTGATGGCCGGCCGCCCTGCCACCGGCGCGGCGCCGGACACCGGCACCGCCGGGGTATGGATGCCGGGCACGGCGCCACGGCCCCGTTCGGCTTCTGCGCGCCGCAGCGCGTCGAGGATGTAAGACACGGGGTTCAGCCTCCGGTGCGCAAGCGCGGTTCGCTCACGCCGTTGACACGGTTGAGCAGCATGAGGGTCAAGGGCCCCGCACGGCCGTCCGGGGTCACCCCCTGGGCCAGCTGGAAGCGCTGGATGCGTGCCTGGCGCTGGGCCGGCGTGGTCGCGCGGCCCGCCGCCGGTGCGCCAGCGCGCGAGCCACCGGCCGCGGCCGTGGCCAGCTGCTGGTCCAGCCAGGCGGCACCGGCGGGGGTCTCCGCCAGGTCGCCCTTGTCGGGCATGTCGGGCGGCGTGCGCCACAGCGTGGCCATGTCGCCGCGCCACACCTGCGCCAGCTCGGCCACCGGCACACGCACCGTGCGGCCCGCGCCTTCGAGCGTGGCCATGTCGCCGACCAGGCGGCGCAGCACGGCCGAGACAGCCACATCGCCTTCCTCAGACGGGAACAGCGTGAGCAGCACCGGGCGGTCGATCTGCCGCACCAGGTTCAGGCCCGCGCGGCGGTTGCGATAGCAACGCAGGCCGTCGCGCGGCAATGCGGCGCAGGCATCGGCACCGTCGGCCACGCTGGCCCCCCAGGCCGAGGCCAGCGCCTGCCAGGCGGCGGTGTCGCTGGCGGGCAGTGCGGCCACAAACTGCTGCAGGTCCGACATGGCCGACGGTGCCGCACCGTTCGGGTCCGAAGCCGCTGCCGCAGAGGCCGTTGGCGTTGTGACCGCCGCTGCGCTGGCAGCACCGGTGGAGGGGGCGCTGGACAGGGCGCTGGGTGGTGCGCTGGGTGGTTCGCTGGCAGGTGCTTTGCTGGCCATGGCGCCCGCAGGCGCAGCGGATGACATGGCGCCCTGCCGAGACCATTGCGGCCAGGACCCCAGTGCCCAGCCGCCCGCCACCAGGGCGGCACCCGCCGCCACGCCCAGGCCCGCCACCGCCCAGCGCGGCCACTGGCCCCGGGCGCTGCGCGCCGCAGCGGCCGAGGCGGGCGCATCAAACACCTCGCGCGCCGCGCGCTGCACGATGCGGGCGCTCACCTCGCGCACCCCGGCCGCGTAGGCGCCCAGCAGCGCCCGGTCGCACAGCAGGTTGATGCGCCGGGGAATGCCGCGCGACAGCGCATGCACCCGCCGCAGGGCGCTGCGGCTGAAGGGCAGCGGCCCTTGCAAGCCCGCCACGGCCAGGCGGTGGGCGATGTACTGCTGGGTCTCCTGCGCGCTCAGCGCATCGAGGTGAAAGCGCGCAATCACCCGCTGCGCCAGTTGCTCCAGCGCGGGGCTGGCGACCATGGTGCGCAGCTCGGGCTGGCCGATGAGGATGATCTGCAGCAGCTTGCGTTCGCTGGTTTCCAGGTTGGTCAAGAGGCGCAACTGCTCCAGCACGTCGGCCGACAGGTTCTGCGCCTCGTCAATGATGAGCACGGTGTTGCGCCCGGCGCCATGCGCGGCGAGCAGCGAGGCATTGAGCGGGTCGATGTAATCCTTGACCGTTTCCACCCCGGCCACCGAGGGCTGGTGCGGCACGCCAAACTCGTCGCAGATGGAGCGCAGCAGCTCGCCCACCGTGAGCTTGGGGTTGAAGATGTAGGCCACGTTGCAGTGCGGCGGGATCTGCTCCAGAAAGCAGCGGCACACCGTGGTCTTGCCCGCCCCCACCTCGCCCGTGAGCAGCACAAAACCGCCGCCCGCATCCAGTCCGTACAGCAGGTGCGCCAGGGCCTCGCGGTGCCGCTCGCTCATGAAAAGGTAGCGGGGGTCGGGGGCAATGGAGAACGGCGGGTGCTGGAGGCCGAAGAACGGGACGTACATGCGAACAAGCATACCGCCGGGCCAAGGCAGGGTTTTACCCGACAGGTAGTTTCCCGTAAATTGTCGTCAGAAAGACAAGAGAGCGTCAAAGTGCGTCCTAGCATCGGGCCCGATACGCAAACACAAGCTGGCGCGCCCGGCAGTCACCGGGCGGACACCTTCTCACTTTCAGGAACCTGCAATGTTGACCACGTTCCCGCAACTGCTGCTCAAGCACGCCGCCGAGCGCCCCGAGGCTCCGGCCCTGCGCGAAAAAGAATATGGCATCTGGCAAACCCACAGCTGGGCAGACCTGGTGCACTTGGTGGAACAGGTGGCCGCCGGCCTGCACCTGGCAGGCCTGAAGCGCCACGAACACATGGTGGTGGTGGGTGCCAACCGCCCCCGGCTGTACGCCACCATGCTGGCCGCCCAATCGCTGGGCGCCATCCCCGTGCCGCTGTACCAGGACGCGGTGGCGGCCGAATGCATCTACCCGCTCAACAACGCCGAGGTGCGCTTTTGCCTGGTGGAAGACCAGGAGCAGGTGGACAAGCTGCTCGAAATCCGCGAGCAATGCCCGCAGATTTCCAACATCTACTTTGACGACCCGCGTGGCCTGCGCAACTACGCAGAGCCAGGCCTGGCCTCGCTGGACGCCCTGATCGAGTCCGGCAAGGCCTTTGCAGCCCAAAACCCCGGCTGGTTCAAGGCCGAGGTGGCCAAGGCCCAGCCCGGCGACGTGGCCGCGATGTTCTTCACCTCGGGCACCACGGGCAACCCTAAGGGCGTGGTGCACACCCACAGCACGCTGCTGGACCGTGCCAGCGCGGGCGCCGAATTTGACAAGCTCACCAGCAGCGAAGAAGTGCTGGCCTACCTGCCGCCCGCCTGGATCGGCCAGAACATCTTCAGCTACGCCCAGTGGCTGGCCTGCGGCTACGTGGTCAACTGCCCCGAGTCGGCCAGCACCGTGACCATCGACCTCAAGGAAGTGGGCCCCACCTACTACTTTGCACCGCCCCGCATTTTTGAAGGCCTGCTGACCAGCGTGATGATCCGCATGGAAGATGCAGGCGCCCTGAAGCGCAAGATGTTCGAGGCCTGCATGCGCGTGGCCAAGCGCGTGGGCCCGGCCCTCATGGATGGCGAGCCTGTGGGGACGCTGGACCGCATCAAATACGCGTTGGGCAATGTGCTGGTGTACGGCCCGCTGCGCAACAACCTGGGGTTCAGCCGCGTGCGCGTGGCCTATACGGCGGGCGAGGCCATCGGCCCCGACCTGTTCAGCTTCTACCGCTCCATCGGCATCAACCTGAAGCAGCTGTACGGCTCCACCGAGACCGCCGTGTTCGTATGCCTGCAGCCCGACAACCAGGCCCGCGCCGACACGGTGGGCGTGCCGATTCGCGGTGTGGAAATCAAGGTGGCCGACAACGGCGAGATCCTGGTCAAGTCGGCCGGACTGCTCAAGGAGTACTACAAGAACCCCGCCGCCACGGCCGAGGTGCTGACGGCCGATGGCTGGTACCACACCAGCGACGCGGGCTTTCTGGATGCGCACGGCCACCTCAAGATCATCGACCGCGTCAAGGATGTGGGCCGCATCATGGGCGGCGCCAACGACGGCGCCATGTTTGCGCCCAAGTACGTGGAGAACAAGCTCAAGTTCTTCCCGCACATCAAGGAAGTCGTGGCCCTGGGCGACAAGCGCGAGAAGGTCTGCGTGATGGTCAACATCGACTTCGACGCCGTGGGCAACTGGGCCGAGCGCCGCAACCTGCCCTACGCAGGCTACACCGACCTGGCCCAAAAGCCCGAGGTGTACGAGCTGATCCGCGAGTGCATCGAAAAGGTCAACGCCGACCTGGCCACCGACGCCATGCTCGCGGGCAGCCAGGTCAGCCGCTTCCTGGTGCTGCACAAGGAGCTGGACGCCGATGACGGCGAACTCACCCGCACCAACAAGGTCCGCCGCGGCTTCATTGCCGAGAAGTACGGCGTGCTGGTGGATGCACTGTATGCCGGCCGCACCGAGCAGTACATCGAGACGCAGGTGAAGTTTGAAGACGGCCGCACGGGCAGCGTGAGCGCCACGCTCAAGCTGTCGGATACCAAGACCTTTGCGCCTGTGAAGAGTGCCGCATGAAGCCCGCGCTCTACCCGCTGGAGAAGCCCCCCACCATGACCACCAAGAAGATCGGCGACGTCATCCTCGACGTCAAGAACATCAGCCTGCGGTTCGGCGGCGTGAAGGCGCTCACCGACATCTCGTTCAACGTGAAAGAGCACGAGATCCGCGCCATCATCGGCCCCAACGGTGCAGGCAAGAGCTCCATGCTCAACTGCATCAACGGCGTGTACACGCCGTCCGAAGGCTCCATCACCTTCCGGGGCAAGACCTTTGACCACATGAACTCGCGCCAGGTGGCCGAGATGGGTGTGGCGCGCACGTTCCAGAACCTGGCGCTGTTCAAGGGCATGAGCGTGATCGACAACATCATGACCGGCCGCAACCTCAAGATCAAAAGCAACCTGCTGATGCAGGCGCTGCGCATCGGCCCGGCCGAGCGCGAGGAAATCCGCCACCGCGAATATGTCGAACACATCATCGACTTCCTCGAGATCCAGGCCTACCGCAAGACCCCCGTGGGCCAGCTGCCCTACGGCCTGCAAAAGCGCGTGGACCTGGGCCGGGCCCTCGCCATGGAGCCGCAGGTGCTGCTGCTCGATGAACCCATGGCCGGCATGAACGTGGAAGAGAAGCAGGACATGTGCCGCTTCATCCTGGACGTGAACGACGAGTTTGGCACCACCATCGTGCTCATCGAGCACGACATGGGCGTGGTGATGGACATCAGCGACCGCGTGGTGGTGCTGGACTACGGCAAGAAGATCGGCGACGGCAGCCCCGACGAAGTGCGCAGCAACGAAGACGTGATCAGTGCCTACCTCGGCACCTCGCACTGATCAGGAGACGACAACATGGCATTCTTTCTCGAAACACTGATCGGCGGCCTCATGGCCGGCATGCTGTATTCGCTGGTGGCGCTGGGCTTTGTGCTGATCTACAAAGCCTCGGGCGTGTTCAACTTTGCCCAAGGCGCCATGGTGCTGTTCGCGGCTCTGGCCATGGCCCGCTTTGCCGAATGGATTCCGCAGTGGACCGGCATCACGAACCCCATCGTGGCCAACCTGGCCGCCTTTGTGATGGCCGGCGCCATCATGTTCGTGGTGGCCTGGCTGATTGAAAAGCTGGTGCTGCGCCACCTGGTGAACCAGGAGGGCGCCACGCTGCTCATGGCCACGCTGGGCATCACCTACTTCATGGAAGGCCTGGGCCAGACGCTGTTCGGCAGCAACATCTACAAGATCGACGTGGGCATGCCCAAGGACCCGATCTTTGCGCTGGAGTCCATGTTCCAGGGCGGCATCCTGATCAACAAGGAAGACGTGATCGCCGCTGCCATCGCCGCCGCGCTGGTGGCCCTGCTGTCGGTGTTCTTCCAGAAGACCTCCACCGGCCGCGCCCTGCGCGCCGTGGCCGACGACCACCAGGCGGCGCAATCCATCGGCATCCCGCTCAACCGCATCTGGGTGATCGTGTGGTGCGTGGCGGGTGTCGTGGCCCTGGTGGCCGGGATGATCTGGGGCAGCAAGCTGGGCGTGCAGTTCTCGCTGACCACTGTGGCGCTGCGCGCGCTGCCGGTGGTGATCCTGGGCGGCCTGACATCGGTGCCCGGCGCCATCATCGGCGGGCTGATCATCGGCGTGGGCGAGAAGCTGTCGGAGGTGTACCTGGGCCCGTATGTGGGCGGGGGCATCGAGATCTGGTTTGCGTATGTGCTGGCGCTGGTGTTCCTTCTCTTCAGGCCTCAGGGCTTGTTTGGGGAAAAAATTATTGATCGCGTATGAAATACGAGACCAATAATTTTTCGAAGGAGGCACAACGCGCGCAGCGCGTTGTCAGCGGTGCCGCAGGCTCCGCGTGGCACCGCAGGTGCGCCCCCGTGCAAAAGATCCTTGATCGCACTTAACCCATAACAACAAGAACACAGGAGACACACCATGCTCTACCGCGAAAACGGCCAGTTCAAGACGAGCTACCGCGCCGACCAGCAGATCTTCCCGATCGCACAGGACCGCCTTGCCATCGGCATCATCCTGGCCATTGCCTTCATCGCCGTGCCCATGCTGGCCAGCGACTACATCTTCCGCGCCATCCTGATCCCCTTCGTCATCATGGCGCTGGCGGCCCTGGGAGTGAACATCCTGGTGGGCTACTGCGGCCAGATCTCGCTGGGCTCGGGCGCCTTCATGGCCGTGGGGGCCTATGGGGCCTACAACTTCTTCGTGCGCTTTCCGGGCATGCCGCTGATTCCGGCGCTCATCCTGGGCGGGCTGTGCGCCACGTTCTTCGGCATACTGTTCGGGCTGCCCAGCCTGCGCGTCAAGGGGCTGTACCTGGCGGTGGCGACGCTGGCCGCGCAGTTCTTCAGCGACTGGATGTTCCTGCGCATCAAGTGGTTCACCAACAACTCCGACTCGGGTTCGGTGTCGGTCACCAACCTGCAGGTGCTGGGCATGCCCATCGAAAGCGCCACCAGCAAGTACCTGTTCTGCCTGGCCATCCTGGTGGTGGTGGCCCTGCTGGCCAAGAACCTGGTGCGCGGCGCGATTGGCCGCGAGTGGATGGCCATCCGCGACATGGACGTGGCCGCCGCCGTGATCGGCATCCGCCCCATGTACGCCAAGCTCAGCGCGTTTGCCGTCAGCTCGTTCATCGTGGGCATGGCCGGTGCGCTGTGGGCCTTTGTGCACCTGGGCGCGTGGGAGCCTGCGGCATTCTCGGTGGAGATTTCGTTCCGCCTGCTGTTCATGGTGATCATCGGCGGGCTGGGTTCGATCATGGGCGGCTTCTTTGGCGCGGCCTTCATCGTGGTGCTGCCCATCGTGCTCAACCAGTTCCTGCCCGCCTTCATGGGTCTGTTTGGCATCGAGGTGTCCACGGCGGGCGTGTCGCATGCCGAGCTGATGATCTTCGGCGCGCTGATCGTGTGGTTCCTGATCGTGGAGCCCCATGGCCTGGCCAAGCTCTGGTCCACCGCCAAGCAAAAACTGCGTCTGTGGCCCTTCCCCCACTGACCGGGCCGCGCTGCAGGAAACCCCTTACTCGCAAGTCCCGATACGGCCCCGCTGCATTGCCGCGTTAACTGTCTGTCTGTCGTGTTTTTTCCCGTGCTTCAACACATTCATCCAAAGGAGACATCCATGAAGCTTTCGAAAATCGTGATCGCCGCTGCGGTGGTTGCTGCCGGTGCCTCGTCCATCGCGACGAGTGCCTTCGCACAAGCCAAGGAGCAGTTCTTCCCGCTGCTGTCGTACCGCACGGGCCCCTACGCACCCAACGGCGTGCCATGGGCCAACGGCAAGCAGGACTACATCAAGATGATCAACGCCCGCGACGGCGGCATCAACGGTGTGAAGCTGACCTTTGAAGAGTGTGAAACGGGCTACGCCACCGACCGTGGCGTGGAGTGCTATGAGCGCCTGAAGAGCCGCCCCGGCGTGACGCTGTTCGACCCCCAGGCCACCGGCATTACCTTTGCGCTGACCGAAAAAGCCCCCGTGGACAAGATCCCGCTGATGACGCTGGGCTATGGCCTGTCGGTGGCCCAGGACGGCCAGGCGTTCAAGTGGAACTTCCCGTTCATGGGCAGCTACTGGACCGGTGCCGACATCCTGATCCAGCACATCGGCAAGGCCAATGGCGGCCTGGACAAGCTCAAGGGCAAGAAGATCGCACTGGTGTACCACGACAGCCCGTTCGGCAAGGAGCCCATCCCGCTGCTGCAGGAGCGCGCCAAGATGCACGGCTTTGAGCTGCAGATGCTGCCCGTGACCGCACCCGGCGTGGAGCAGAAGGCCACCTGGCTGCAAGTGCGCCAGAGCCGCCCCGACTACGTGCTGCTGTGGGGCTGGGGCGTGATGAACTCCACCGCGCTGAAGGAAGCCCAGGCCACTGGCTACCCCCGCGACAAGATGTACGGCGTGTGGTGGGCCGGTGCCGAGCCCGATGTGCGTGACGTGGGCGAAGGTGCCAAGGGCTACAACGCGCTGGCGCTGAACACCTCGGGCCAGCAGCCCAAGGTGATCCAGGACATCCTGAAGAACGTGCACGACAAGGGCCAGGGCACGGGTCCCAAGGACGAAGTGGGCTCGGTGCTGTACACGCGCGGCGTGATCATCCAGATGCTGGCCGTCGAGTCGGTGCGCCGCGCGCAGGAGCGCTTTGGCAAAGGCAAGGTCATGACCGGCGAGCAAGTGCGCTGGGGCATGGAAAACCTGGCCCTGGACCAGAAGAAGCTGGACGCGCTGGGCTTTGGCGGCGTGATGCGCCCCCTGTCCACCAGCTGTGCCGACCACATGGGCTCCACCTGGGCGCGCGTGCACACCTGGGATGGCAGCAAGTGGAACTTCTCGTCCGACTGGTACCAGGCCGATGAGCAGATCCTGAAGCCCATGGTCAAGGCCGGTGCGGACAAGTACCTGGCCGACAAGAAGATGACGCGCCGCGACCCTGCTGACTGCAACTCGTGAGTGCATCCCCCTGAGGCGCTGGCGCGCCTTCCCCCTTCTCTCGAATCGCTGCGCGATTCGGGAAGGGGGAGGACGCCACCAGCGCGGCGGGGCGGCCCTTGCGCGGTGGCCCTGGTATTGGGCTGCGACAGTGTTTGCGGCCTGTGATCGGTGGTTGCTCCTTTTGGGGCAGCCGCCAATCCAAAGAATTGCTTGCAGCTCTTTGGATTGGCACAGCGAAGGCAACACCATGGACTCTCAAAACATTGTTCTCAACGTCAACGGCATCGAAGTCATCTACAACCACGTGATCCTGGTGCTCAAGGGCGTCTCGCTGCAGGTGCGCGAGGGCTCCATCGTGGCCATCCTGGGGGGCAACGGGGCGGGCAAGACGACGACCTTGCGCGCCATCTCCAACCTGCTGCAGGGCGAGCGGGGCGAGGTGACCAAGGGCAGCATCGAGCTGCGCGGCGAGCGCATCGAGAACCTCTCGCCCGCCGACCTGGTGCAGCGCGGCGTGGTGCAGGTGATGGAGGGGCGACACTGCTTCGCCCACCTGACCATCGAAGAGAACCTGATGACCGGCAGCTACACCCGCACCAGCAAGGCCGAGATCGCTGCCAACCTGGAGAAGGTCTACAACTACTTTCCGCGCCTGAAGACGCGCCGCACCTCGCAGGCGGCGTACACCTCGGGCGGCGAGCAGCAGATGTGCGCCATCGGCCGCGCGCTGATGGCCAACCCCAGCATGGTGCTGCTGGACGAGCCCTCCATGGGCCTGGCCCCGCAGATCGTGGAAGAGGTGTTCAACATCGTGAAGGACCTGAACACCAAGGAGAAGGTCACCTTCTTGCTGGCCGAGCAGAACACCAACATGGCGCTCAAATATTCGGACTACGGCTACATCATGGAAAGCGGCCGCGTGGTGATGGACGGCGCTGCCAGCGACCTGGCCAACAACGAGGACGTGAAGGAGTTCTACCTGGGCGTGGGCGGCGGCGAGCGCAAGAGTTTCAAGGATGTCAAAAGCTACAAGCGGCGCAAGCGCTGGCTGGCGTGAGCCCCCCTGTGTCGCCTGCGGCGCCTTCCCCCCCGAGGGGGGACGCCACCAGCGCGGCGGGGCGGCCCTTGCGCGGTGGCGCTGGCTTTCGGTCGCGCCAGTGTTCGAGGCCTCGCACTTCTCAAACGTTGAATCAAATACTCCTGATTTCATAGCTGCTTGCGCTTGATGGATAAGCGCTAGAGGCTGATTTCATTCAAAACCACCATCTCACAAGGAAACCCAGGCATGAGCACGTTCTATGACGCCCTGGAAACGCGCAGCACCGCCGAGCGCGAAGCGGCCTTGATGGCGGCGCTGCCGCAACAGATCGCCCATGCCCAGAAGGCGTCGCCCGCCTTTGCCAGCATCCTGGCAGGCGTGGATGCATCGACTGTCACCAGCCGCGCGGCGCTGGCGCAACTGCCCGTCACCCGCAAGTACGAGCTGCTGGAGCGGCAGCAGGCAGGCCGCGCCAGCAATGTGTTTGGCGGCTTCAGCGCGCTGAACTTCGGGCCCGGCATGACCCGCGTGTTCGCCAGCCCCGGCACCATCTACGAGCCCGAGGGCACGCGGCGTGACTACTGGCGCATGGCGCGCGCGATCCACGCAGCGGGCTTTCGCAGCGGCGAGCTGATCCACAACAGCTTCAGCTACCACTTTGTGCCTGCGGGTTCGATGATGGAAACCGGCGCCCACGCGCTGGGCTGCACCGTGTTCCCCGGTGGCACCGGGCAGACCGAGCAGCAGGTGCAGGCCATGGCCGAGCTGAAGCCGGCGGGCTACATCGGCACGCCCAGCTTTCTGAAAATCATCGTCGAGAAGGCCGCTGAGATGGGCGTGGCCCTGCCCACCGTCACCAAAGCGCTGGTGTCGGGCGAGGCGTTTCCGCCCTCGCTGCGCGACTGGTTTGCCGAGCGCGGCATCGCGGGCTACCAGTGCTATGCCACCGCCGACCTGGGCCTGATTGCGTATGAAACCTCGGCCCGCGAAGGCCTGGTGCTGGACGAGGGTGTGATCGTCGAGATCGTGCGCCCCGGCACCGGTGACCCGGTGCCCGAGGGCGAGGTGGGCGAGCTGGTCATCACCACCCTCAACCCCGACTACCCGCTGGTCCGCTTTGGCACCGGCGACCTGTCGGCCGTGCTGCCAGGCCACTGCCCCACCGGCCGCACCAACACCCGCATCAAGGGCTGGATGGGCCGGGCCGACCAGACCACCAAGGTGCGCGGCATGTTCGTGCATCCGGGGCAGATCGCCACCATTGCAAGGCGCTTTCCCCAGGTGCAGCGCGCCCGGCTCGTGGTCAGCGGCGAAATGGCCAACGACCAGATGGTGTTGCAGGTCGAGACCACCGAGACCGCCGAGGGCCTGGCCCACCAGCTCAGCGATGCCATCCGCGAAGTGACCAAGCTGCGCGGCGAGGTGCAGATGGTGCCCCCCGGCACGCTGCCCAACGATGGCAAGGTCATCGAAGACGCGCGCAGCTACCGGTAAGGTCAGCAGCCCTGCAGGGGCGGCGCAGGTGCGCGCGGCCCCCGTCCGCAGGACACGGCACGACACCCGGCAGGTGGGCTGCAGGGCATTCGCTGCGCCGGTCCGCGGGGGTTGCGGCAGCGCAAGAGATACCGATTTGGCCTTCGCATCCGCGGCAGTGTTTACCCTAGAAAAGCTATTCTATTGATAGCATCAACATCAACACCCACGAGCATCTCAGAGCTGTTTTATTTAAAGACCCTGCTGCCCGTGTGCTACGTACTATCCGCAATGTTCCCGGAAATGCCCCTCGCTATCATGGCCCGTCATTTACAGGAGCACCCATGAAAACAATGCTGAAACTCGCCCTCGTCGCTGCCGCTGCAGTGGCTGCCTTTGGCGCCCATGCCCAGGACTTCCCTGCCAAGGACAAGACGATCACCATCGTGGTGCCCTTTGCCGCCGGCGGCCCCACCGACCGCGTGGCACGCGACCTGGCCGAAGCGCTGCGCAAGCCGCTGGGTGCCACGCTGGTGGTGGACAACTCCGCCGGTGCAGGCGGCACCATCGGCGCAGCCCGCGTGGCCCGTGCGGCACCCGATGGCTACACGCTGCTGCTGCACCACATCGGCATGTCCACCACGCCCGCGCTCTACCGCAAGCTGTCGTTCAGCGTGCCCAACGACTTCGAGTACCTGGGCATGGTCAACGAAGTCCCCATGACGCTGATTGCGCGGCCCACGATGCCTGCCAACAACTTCAAGGAGTTGACGGCCTGGATCCAGCAGCACAAAGGCTCGATCAATCTGGGCAACGCCGGGGTAGGCGCTGCGTCCCACCTGTGCGGCCTGATGTTCAAGAGCGCCGTCAAGGTCGACATGACCGAGGTGCCCTACAAGGGCACGGCGCCCGCCATGACCGATCTGATCGGTGGACAGATTGACCTGCTGTGCGACCAGACCACCAACACCACCAGCCAGATCGAGGGCAAGAAGGTCAAGGCCTATGCCGTGACCACCTCCAAGCGCATCAACACGCCCGCACTCAAGGACCTGCCCACGCTGGCCGAGTCCGGCATGAAGGACTTCAACGTGAGCATCTGGCACGGCCTGTACGCCCCCAAGGGCACGCCCGCCGATGTGCAAAAGAAGATCAACGAAGCCGTCAAGGTGGCACTGAAGGACCCCGAGTTCATCAAGAAGCAGGAAGGTCTGGGCGCCGTCGTGATCACCGACAAGCGTGTGGATGGCGCAGAGCACAAGAAGTTTGTGGCGTCCGAGATCGACAAGTGGGGCGCCGTCATCAAGGCCGCAGGCGCCTACGCGGACTGATCCACCACGCAGCACCGGGCAGGCCTGCCGCGCAGCCCTGCCCCCGCCCCTCCAAAGCCGCCGCGCCACAGAATGCGCTGCGGCTTTTTTCATGGGCTTTCTGCGGTGTCCCCCGGGCGCACCATGCCCCAGGTCCACCCACCCCGGCGGGTGCATCGCAGCCGCCCGATTCGGGTTATCCATCTGCACCAACGGCCACGGCGCGCGTAGAACCGGGTAACCCGACGTTCTACCCTTCAAAACAAGGAGCCCCATGGCACGCCCTCCCCTCCAAGCAAACGCCCGCACGGCCGCCACCACCGCCGCTGCGCACCCACATGCCGCGCGCCGCAGGGCGCTGGCGCTGGCGGCCAGCGCCCTTGCGCTGGCCTGCGCCGCTGCCGCACTGCTGCCGGCCACCGCACGCGCCCAAGGGGCATGGCCCACCAAGCCCGTGCGCATCGTGGTGCCTTTTGCACCGGGCGGCACCACCGACATCCTGGCCCGCGCCATGGCGCCCGAGTTGTCCAAGGCCTTCGGCCAGCAGTTCATCGTGGACAACCGGGCGGGCGCCGGAGGCAACGTGGGCGCAGAGATCGTGGCCAAGTCGCCCGGCGACGGCTACACCCTGCTGATGGGCACCGTGGGCACCCACGGCATCAACCGCGCGCTCTACGCCAAGCTGCCCTACGACCCCATCAAGGACTTTGTGCCCATCACCATGGTGGCGGCCGTGCCCAACGTGATGGTGATGAACGCCGACAAGGCCAAGGCCCAGGGCATCCACAACGTGCAGGACTTCATCCGCGTGGCCAAGGCCAACCCCGGCAAGATGAACATGGCCTCCAGCGGCAACGGCACCTCCATCCACCTGGCTGGCGAGCTGTTCAAGAGCATGACGGGCACCTTCATGCTGCACCTGCCCTACCGGGGCTCCGGCCCGGCGCTGATGGACATGGTCGCGGGCAATGCAGACGTGATGTTCGACAACCTGCCTTCGTCCATGGCGCAGATCAAGGCCGGCAAGCTCACCGCGCTGGCCGTGACCAGCTCCGAGCGCTCGGGCGCGCTGCCTGATGTGCCCACGGTCGAGCAGGCGGGCGGCCCCGCGCTCAAGGGCTACGAGGCCAGCTCCTGGTTCGGCCTGCTGGCACCGGCCGGCACGCCGGCCGACATCGTCAACCGCATCCAGCAGGAAGTCGCCAAGTCACTGGCCACACCCGCCATGAAGGAGCGGCTGCTGGCCCAGGGCGCCATTCCCGGGGGCAATACCCCGGCCGAATTCGCCCAGCACATCGACAACGAACACAAGAAATGGGCGCAGGTGGTGAAGACGTCGGGGGCCAAGGTGGATTGACGGCTGGCCCCACCACACCGGCAGCGACCGCAGCACGGCCTGCGGGGGCCTGCTGACCCCATGGGGGCGGGACGCACCACGCGCCTTCGCGGCAAAGGCAGTTGCCGTCAGGTCACACGCCCCACACCACGTCCACATCGGCGGCCGCACTGCGCC
>DATLGV010000427.1:0-2590 GCA_035540275.1 Acidovorax sp.
CTCCCCTCCCTTCGCGCCCGGCCCGCCGTGGCGAAGTCTGCACGGCTGCGGCCCCCCGTGCCCCGTGTATTGGCTGTGGGCGTTGCGCTGGCCTGGTGCGGCCTGCCGCTGGCGGCCCTGGCGCAGGCTGCCGCAGTGCCCGGCGCCCCGGATGCGCCCCCGGCGCTGCGCGCCTCGCCGCTGCTGCAGGAAAAGATTCCCGACGCCGTGCGTTCGCAATTGCCCGTGTTTGTGAGGGGCGACCACATCAGCGGCCAGACCGACCTCAATGCGCTGATTGAAGGCAATGCCGAGCTGCGCCGGGGCGACACGGTCATCCGCGCCGACCGGCTCGACTACAACGTGCCCGAGGACCTGGCCAAGGCCAACGGCAAGGTGCGCATCAACCGCGCGGGCAACGTGTACGAAGGCACGGCGCTGGAGCTGCGGGTGGAGGCCTTCGAGGGCTTCTTCAGCGACGCGCGCTACCGCTTCCTGGCCACGCAGGCGCATGGAGATGCGACGCAGGTGGAGTTTGTGGACCGCTACCGCGCCGTGGTGCACAACGGCACCTACACCACCTGCGAGCGCGGCAACGAAGAAAGCTGGCAGCCCGACTGGGTGCTGCGCGCCGCCACCATCCGCCTCGACAACGAGGAAGAAGTGGGCATCGCCGAAGACGCGGTGCTGGAGTTCAAGGGCATGTCGCTGCTGCCCATTCCGTACATCAGCTTTCCGCTGTCGGACAAGCGCAAGTCCGGCCTGCTGCCGCCCACCATCGGGCTCGACAGCCGCGACGGCGTGACCTACCTGCAACCGTACTACTGGAACATTGCGCCCAACCGCGATGCCATGCTGCGCGCCGCGCTCATGACCAAGCGCGGGGCCAACGTGGGCGGCGAGTTCCGCTACCTGGAGCCCACCTACAAAGGGCAGATCAGTGCCGATGTGATGCCCACCGACCGCCTGCGAGAGCGTGTGCGCTGGAGCATCAGCGGCAAGCACGAGGGCGCGTTCGATACCGCCATCGGCGGGCTGGGCCTGAACCTCAGCCTCAACCGCGTGAGTGACAACAACTACTGGCGCGACTTCAGCCGCGCCACCGAGCCACTGCGCCAGCGGCTGCTGCCCAGCAATGCCAGCCTGTCCTGGGGCCGCAACGATATGTCGGCCACGGTGCGCACCCTCAAGTGGCAGACGCTGCAGGCCGAAAATTCGCCCATCGTGCCCCCCTACGACCGCATGCCGCAGCTGCAATGGCGCTACAACCCTTCGCAACTGGGCGGCGGATTCGATGCCAGCGTCGAGCTGGACACCACCCGCTTCGAGGCCGCGCGCGCCCTCACGGGCCAGCCCAATGCCGATCGCAGCTACGCCATGGCGCAGATCAGCCGCCCGTTCCTGTCGCCGGGTGGCTTCATCACCCCGCGCCTGCAGTTGCATGCCACGCAGTACCAGTTCGATTCGGCCCTGTCCAACGGGCAGCGCTCGGCCAGCCGCACGCTGCCCACCTTCAGCCTGGACAGCGGCCTGGTGTTCGAGCGCGATGCCGCCTACTTTGGCCGGGCCTTCCTGCAGACGCTGGAGCCCCGGGCGTTCTATACCTACACGCCCTACCGCGACCAGAGCATGCTGCCGGTGTACGACACCGCAGCCAACGACTTCAACTTTGCCACCATCTACACCGAGAACGCGTTCGGCGGCAACGACCGGCTGGCCGACAACAACCTGCTGACCCTGGGCGTGACCACGCGCCTGCTGGACCCCGCCACGGGCGCGCAGGCAGCGCGCTTCGGCATTGCCCAGCGGGTGCGCTTCTCGGACCAGAACGTGACCTTGCCCCGGGGCACGCCGGTCAGCGAGCGCCTGTCGGACCTGCTGCTGGGCGCGGGCATCAACTGGACGCCGCAGTGGGGCTTTGACTCCACCGTGCAATACAACCCCAAGACCGGCCAGTCCATCCGCTCCACCATTGGCGCGCGCTACAGCCCCAGCAACTACCGCACCGTGAGCGCCGCCTACCGCCTGCAGCGTGGCACCAGCGAGCAGATCGACATCGGCTGGCAGTGGCCGCTGAACGACCTGTGGGGCGACAAGGGCAAGGACCTGGGCCCCGGCCGCGGCCAGGGCGGCGGGCGCTGGTACAGCGTGGGCCGCCTGAACTACAGCCTGCAGGACCGCAAGCTCGTGGACACCGTGGTGGGCTTTGAGTACGACAGCTGCTGCTGGATCGGCCGCGTGGTCTTGGAGCGCCTGCAAAGCAGCGTGAGCAGCTCCAACACGCGCCTGCTGTTCCAGATCGAATTCGTGGGCTTCTCCCGCCTGAGCCTGGGCTCCAGCCCGCTCGACACCTTCAAGCACAATGTGCCGCGTTACCAGAACCTGCGCGAGCATGTCTCCACGCCCAGCCGCTTCAGCAACTACGACTAGACCATGACCCACCGTGTATTCGCACTGGCCTTGACGGCCGCGTTGGCCTTCCTTGGGGCGCAAGGCGCTGCGGCCCAGGGCCTGCGCCCCTCGGGGACTGCCTCGTCCTCTGGCGGGACCGGCTTGTCCTCCTCACCGTCGTCGCTGACGGCGCGTCCTCCCGCCGTGCCCTCCGTCACGC
>DATLGV010000428.1:0-5873 GCA_035540275.1 Acidovorax sp.
GCAACAACCTGGAGTACGGCGTGTTCGTGCTCTCCAGCGGCCTGCCGCACATCAGGAGCGGCAAGGTGATTGCGCTGGGCACCACCGAAGCCAAGCGCTCGGCCACCACGCCCGACATCCCCGCGCTGGCCGAGTCGCCGCAGTACAAGAACGTGGACATCAGCGTGTGGTTTGCGCTCATGGGCCCTGCCAACCTGCCCAGGCCCGTGACCGACAAGCTCAAGAAGGCGCTGGCCGACAGCCTGCAATCGCCGGACTTCCGCAAGAAGATGGAAGCCAGCGGCTCCACCGTGGCCTCGCCCACCGTGAACATCGACCAGTTCCTGGTTACGGAAGTGGCCAAGTACAAGAAGATTGTTGAATTCGCCAAGATCGAAGAATGAGCAGCAGCACACACTCCCCCGCGTCCGTGCAACCCCTGGTGTTTGCGCTGCCCGCCCCCGACATCAGCGCCTGGCGTGCCGGCAACACCGGCACCGAAGGCATATGGCACTTCGACTCGGGCCGTCCCGGCCGCCACGTGATGGTCAGCGCCCTGGTGCACGGCAACGAGCTGTGCGGTGCCTGGGCGCTCAAAGGCCTGCTCGACGCCGGTGTGCGCCCGCAGCAGGGCACGCTCACGCTCGCGTTCTGCAACCTCGACGCCTTCGACCGGTTTGACCCCGGCAACCACGACGCTTCGCGCTTCACCGACGAAGACCTCAACCGCCAGTGGCTGGACGAGCGCATCGACGCGGCCGACACCAACGAGCGCCGCCGCGCCGCCGCGCTGCGCCCGTGGGTGGCGCAGGCCGACTGGCTGCTCGACATCCATTCCATGCACGAGCCCTCGGCGCCGCTGCTGCTCACCGGCATCCAGCCGCGCAACCTGGCGCTGGCGCGCGCCATGCGCTCGCCCGAGCACATCGTGGTGGACGCTGGCCACAAGGACGGCGTGCGCATGCGCGATTACGGCCGGTTTGGCGACCTCGACGACAACGGCACCCGCTCGCTGCTCATCGAATGCGGCTTCCATGGCGACCCGGCCAGCCGCGCCGTGGCGCAGGACCAGTGCGTGCGCTTCATCGAACAGTCTGGCGCGCTGAACGCCGATGCGCTGGCGCAGCAGCTGCCCGGCTGGCGCCTGCCCGACGCACCGCGCCAGTGGGCGCTGGAGGTGACCGGCCCCGTGGTCGCCACCAGCAGCGCCTTCCGCTTCGTGGCGCCGTACACGGGCCTCGAAGTGTTCGAGAAGGCGGGCACGGTGATTGGCGACAACGACGGCGTTCCCGTGGTCACGCCGTACGACGACTGCGTGCTGGTCATGCCCTCGGTGCGCCAGGCACGTGCCGGGGTGACCGTGGTGCGCTTTGCCCGGCGCCGGTTGCTGTAGCCGGTGCTGCGGCTGTTTGCTATGTAGTTGATAGCTTCTGGGGCATGTTCAACCAGCGCTACCGGCCCTTTTGGCTTGTAGCCGGGGCCCCAGCACCACACAGGCCAGCGCCGCCACCACCAGCGCAATGCCCGCCCACTGCCAGGGCGCCACGCCCTCGTCCAGCAGCAGCCAGCCTGCGGTGAGGCCCACCACCGGCACCGCCAGGCTGAAGGGCGCCACGCGGTTGGCGGGGTAGCGCTGCAGCAGGTTGGTCCACAGCGCGTAGCCCACGATGGTGGCGGCCCAGCCCAGGTAGGCCACAGCGGCCCACGACAGCAGCGGCACGCTGGCCAGCGTCTGCCACTGCAGCCAGCGCGCGGCGTCGGGGTCGAACAGGGCGGACAGTGCCACGAACGGCAGCACCGGCACCAGGCTGCTCCAGATCACAAAGGCCAAGGGGTCAAACCCCGGGCTGTGCTGCTGTGCCAGCCGCGCCACGATGTTGGACGACGCCCACATGGCCGCACCGCACAGCGTGAGCAGCAGGCCCGCCAGCGTGGTGGCCGCCGCCGCCCCCACACCCGAGCCCGGGCCCACGTAGTTCATCGCAAAACACACCAGCCCCAGCGCGGCGAGCCCCATGCCCACGCGCAGCGGCAGACCCGGCCGCTCGCGCAGCAGTGCAAAACCGAATAGCGCTGTGAAGAAGACCTGGGTTTGCAGCAGCACGCTGGCCAGCCCGGCCGTCATGCCCACCTGGAGCCCCATGAACAAAAAGCCGAACTGCCCCACGCCCTGGAACAACCCGAACAGCAGCACCCAGCGCCAGTGCATGCGCGGCGGGCGCACCAGCAGCACCAGCGGAAGCGCTGCACACAGGTAGCGCGCGGCGCCCAGCTGGAACGGGCTGAAGCTGCGCAGCCCCCACTTCATCGCCACAAAGTTCACGCCCCAGAGGATCACCACTACCAGTGCCGCGAGCAGGTCGCGCGCACGCAGCGGGCTGGTGGCGGATGCGGCCTGTGCAGCGCCGCTCATTGCGCCGCGCGCGCTGCGTCGATGTGCGCCTTCACGCGCTGGGCCAGCGCAATGTCGCCGGGCGTTTCGGGGCTCCATTTGTCCACGGTGCGCGGCTGGTCGCTGGCATCCACGGCGGTATACACGGCCACGCAGTGCACCACATCCTCCAGCGGTGCGCCGTGCACGGCGCCGCTGCGCACTTCCACGGCCAGGCACATGCTGGTGTCGGTGGTGTAGGCCAGGCGCGCGTGCACCTCGACCAGATGCCCCGGCCGGATGGGGCGCACAAAGTGGGCGCCGCCCACGAACTCGGTCACGCAGTCTCCCCGGGCCCAGGCGCTGGCGCAGGCACAGCCTGCCTCGTCCACCCAGCGCAGCACCGTGCCGCCGGGCACGCGACCCGCCTGGGGCAGGGTGGTCTGGGACGCCAGGAAGCGCAGGGTGGTCGAGTGCATGCCGGGGGCTCCAAGGGGTGGGGAAGCGTTCATTATTCTCCAGCGCCCCGGCCGCCGCAGCGTGCACCGTGCCGGTGCGCGCGCCGGCGCCCGCCGCAAGGCCGCGGGCGAAGCTCTGGGTGACTTGACCTGAGTCAAAACCCTACTGCAGACACGTCCCTACATTGAGAAGCATTCCGTTCGGCCCGAGAGGGCCACCATCCAGTCGGCGGTGCCGACACCCGCCCCTGGGGCCTATTCCATTGCGCACGCTGCCATGTCACTGCTTCACCGGTTGAACCTGCTCGAGAAATTCCTCATCCTGGGGACCATCGGGCTTCTGATGAGCGCCCTGCCCACCTACCTGGTGGTGCGCGATTCGCTCCACGCGATTGACCAGGCACGCCTGGAGGCGCAGGGCGTGGCCCCGGCCCAGGCACTCACGCACCTGGTGCAGCGCGTGCAGGTGCACCGGGGCCTGTCGGTGGGCATGCTGGGGGGCGACGAGTCGCTGGCTGCGCGGCGCCCCGCCGCGCGCGACGCGGTCAACGCGGCGCTGGACGATGTCAATGCCCGCTTTGCCGCCGCCAAGGTGCCCGCCGCGCAGATGGCGGCCTGGACCCAGGCGCAGCAGACCTGGCGCACCCTGGAGCAGGCCGTGGCCGCGCGCAGCATCGAACAGGCGCAGAGCACCGTGCAGCACACGCAGCTCATCGCGGCCCTGTTGCAGCTCAATGAGGCCGTGGTGCATGCCTATGGCCTGCAGATCGACCCCGAGGCACACACCCATGCGCTGGTGCAGGCCGCGCTGGCCCAGGCGCCCATGCTGGGCGAAAAGCTGGGCCTGCTGCGCGCCCAGGGCGCCAGCGCACTGGGCAAGCGCGAGCTCACGCCCCAGGGCAAGGGCCAGCTGCTGGTGCTGCAGCAGCGTGTGGCCGAGCTGCAGGCCGATACCTTCCGGGGCCTGGACCGTGCCCTGCAAGGCAATGCCGAACTGCAGCGCGCGCTGGGCAGCAGCGCGCAGGCTGTGCAGGGACAGATCCAGCAGTCGCTCCAGATGGTGGAGCGCGACGTGATCAACGCCACCGAGCTGCAGCTGCCGTCCAAGGATTACTTCGACGCCTTCACCCGCACCATCGAGGCGCTGAACGCGCTCAACAATCTGTCCATGACCAGCCTGGACCAGGCCCTGCAGGCGCGCGTGGCCGGGCTGCAGCGCAGCCTGCTGTGGGTGGCGCTGGCCCTGGTGCTCACGCTGTCGGCCACCAGTGCGATGGCACTGGTGTTCGTGCGCTCCATGACGGGTCCACTGTCGCAGGCCGTGGCGCTGTCGCGGGCGGTGGCGCAGGGTGACCTGGCGGGCGCGCCCCTGGCCCATGGCACCAACGAAGTAGGCCAGTTGCTGCAGGCGCTGCAGCAGATGCGCACGCAACTCACGGATGTGGTGCGCAACGTGCGCAGCGGGTCGGAGAGCGTGGCCACGGCCAGCGTGCAGATCGCCCAGGGCAACACCGACCTGTCGGCCCGCACCGAGAGCCAGGCCAGCGCGCTGGAGGAAACCGCCGCGTCGATGGAGCAGCTCAACGCCACCGTGCGCCAGAACGCCGACAGCGCCCAGCAGGCCAGCCAGCTGGCCGCCAGCGCCAGCACCGTGGCCATCCAGGGCGGCGAGGTGGTGGCCCAGGTGGTGGACACCATGCACGGCATCAACGCCTCGTCGCAGAAGATTGCCGACATCATCGGCGTGATCGACTCCATCGCGTTCCAGACCAACATCCTCGCGCTCAACGCTGCGGTGGAGGCGGCCCGCGCGGGCGAGCAGGGCCGGGGCTTTGCGGTGGTGGCCAGCGAGGTGCGCAGCCTGGCCGGGCGCAGTGCCGAGGCCGCGCGCGAGATCAAGACGCTCATCAGCGCCAGTGTGGAGCGCGTGGCCCAGGGCAGCGCCCTGGTGGACCGCGCCGGCGCCACCATGAGCGAGGTGGTGGGCGCCATCCGCCGCGTGACCGACATCGTGGGCGAGATCAGCGCCGCCAGCCACGAACAATCGCTGGGCGTGGCGCAGGTGGGCGAGGCCGTCACGCAGATGGACCAGGTGACCCAGCAGAACGCCGCCCTGGTCGAAGAGATGGCCGCTGCCGCCAGCAGCCTCAAGAGCCAGGCCGAAGACCTGGTGCAGGTGGTGTCGGTGTTCCGCCTGGGCGATGAGCGCAGCCACAGCGGAGCGCTACGACTTCAATAGCGCCTGACGCATATGCATGCGGCGCTATGGGCCGTTCTGGCTTGAAATTGCCTCACCGTTCCTGATGGACCTTGCTACTGGAGCCTGCTGACGATCCCCTGCGAGATCGTCAACAGGCTTTTAGCCCTGCGGGCGCTCCATGCCCAGTGCGGCCAGTTCAGCGTCGGTGAACACCCGCGAGCGGGTGTGAAAGGCCTTGCCCTCCGGCCCCTCCAGCGAGAAGGTGCCGCCCGTGCCCTCGATCACATCAATGATGAGCTGCGTGTGCTTCCAGGTCTCGTACTGCGCCCGCCCGATGTAGAACGGGCAGCCGCCGATGTCGCCCAGGTACACGTCGCCCGCGCCCATGGTGATCTCGCCCGGCAGATAGCAGTTGGCCGCACTGTTGTCGCAGCAGCCGCCCGACTGATGGAACATCAAGTCGGGGCCGTGCTTGGTTTGCAGAAAGGCCACCAGCTCCAGCGCGGCGGGGGTGGCGATGACTTTGTCGACCATGGGTGTCTCCAGCGTGCGATGCAAAAGAAGCAAAAAGCGGCGCGTTGGAACAACGCGCCGCCAGCAGCGTGTCCTGCGGTTCACAGGCCGTTTCTGGCTAGGCGTCTCCGTCGCAGACAGTAGCAACGCTACGGCAAGACGGAGCAACGACGCCAGGGACGGTCTGTGAGCCGCCGCCCCTCAGAAGAAGCCGAGCTTGTTTTCGCTGTAGCTGACGAGCAGGTTCTTCGTTTGCTGGTAATGGTCCAACATCATCTTGTGCGTCTCACGCCCAATGCCCGACTCCTTGTAGCCGCCAAACGCTGCGTGCGCGGGGTACGCGTGGTAGCAA
>DATLGV010000429.1:0-3682 GCA_035540275.1 Acidovorax sp.
CGTCGGTCATGTTGGGGTTGTCTTTCTTGATGAGCGCGTTGGCGGGGGCCGGGTCGGCCAGGTAGCTCTTCCAGCCTTCCATCGATGCTTTCACGAACGATGCCACGGCGGCGCTGCGGTCCTTCACCGTCTTTTCCATGCACGAGATGGTGGTGGCGTAGGCGGGGTAGCCCTGGTCACTGAACATCAGCGTGTTGGCCTTGACGCCCGCCTTGGCGATCGCAAACGGCTCGGACGTCAGGTAGCCCTGCTGGGCGCTGTTCTTGTCCGCGACGAAGGGCTGGATGTTGAAGGTGTAGGGGCGGGTCTGCGCATCGGTGAAGCCGTACCTGGCCTTGAGCCACGGCCAGTAGCCACGCTGTGCGGACGAGGCAATCAGGATGGTCTTGCCCTTGAGGTCTTCGAACTTCTTCACGTCCTCGTGCGCGATGAGCACCTGCGGGTCCTTCTGGAACACCGCTGCCACGTTGACTACCGGCACGCCGCCTTCACGCATCTGGATCATCTGCAGGTCGCTCGATCCCATCACGCATTCGGCCTGGCCAGCGGCCATCATCTGCACGATGTTGACCTGCGGGCCGCCCATCTTGATGGTCACGTCCAGCCCGTACTTCTTGTACAGGCCCGTGGCCACCGCCTGGTAGAAGCCGCCATGCTCGGCCTGCGCGTACCAGTTGGTCATGTAGGTGAACTTTTCCTGCGCGTGGGCAGTGCTCGACATGGTGCCGACGGCACCAACAGCGAGCAGCGCGGCTGCACCAATTTTGGAAAGGCGGGAGGCGGTCTTCATCATGGTGGTACTCCGGTAGGGGGTGGAGGGGGAACGAAGGGACAACGAAGGGAAAGGCGAAAAAGATTGGTGGTGGCGTTCGCAGGTTTCAGGCCAGTGCGGACGGGTGCTCGATGTGGCCGGTGTGATGGGCACGGCCCCAGGTGGGCTCAGCGCGCGGTGCCCACTGCAGCTTGTGCAGCTCGGTGATGGCGGCGGCCCAGCTCACGGCCAGTGAGTCGAGGATGGCGTGGCCTTGCTCAGCCGTGGCGGGCAGGGGGTCGCCAATGATTCCGCTCGGGCCAAAGTCGCGGGCGCTCCAGGCGCAGGCGGGGCGGCCGTCGGGCGAGAGCAGGGGCGAGTCAAAAACGGGTGGGTAGTTGACCACCGCGCGCTCCATGTGCACGGTGTCGGGGGCCAGTGCCAGCATCAGCGCTGTCTCTGCGTGGCCGGCGTGCATGGCAAGTTTCTTTTCGGTGTCGGACAGGTACTTGCCCGCCACATGCGGCACACGCCAGGTGAAGCTGGGCACCACGATGAAGTCGCCATGGCGCAGGCGCAGCTCGCGGGCACACATCTCCATCACCTGCGGCTGGCCGCCGTGGCCGTTGACGAACAGCAGCTTGCGAAAACCCGCGCGGTACACCGACTCGCCCACCTCGTTCATGGTGGCCAGCAGGGTCTCGCCGCTCAGCGTGACGGTGCCCGGGAAGTGCAGGTGCTCTTCGGACTTGCCGTAGGTGATGGGCGCCATCGCGAATGCGGGCACATCGGCTGGCAGGCGCGCGAGTGCATGGCCCACCACGCCGGCGCTGATGACGGTGTCCACCGCACAGGGCAGGTGCGGGCCGTGCTGCTCGGTGGCGCCCGTGGGCAGCACGATGACGGTGTTCTCCTTGTCGGGCAGGTCTGCGATCTCGGTCCAGCTCAGGTAGGGCAGGTAGCGGTGGGGCGGGTTGTAGCCGTGCAGCATGGGTGGGCCTTTCGTGAAGGAGGGCTTGTCAGCGCAAGGGGAGGTAGGCCGTGGCTTCGACTTCGATGAGGATGTCGGCCGTGGGTAACATGCCGCTCACTTCCACCACGGTGGATGCGGGGGGCTCGCCGGGGAAGAACAGCTTGCGCACGCGGCTGTACTGCGGGAAGTGGTCCAGGTTCTTGAAGTACTGCACCAGCTTGAACACGTCGGACATCTGGCCGCCCGCCGCTTCGATGGTCTGGCGGATGCGGTCGAGCACATACCAGCTCTGCGCGAGGATGGGTCCCTCTTTGATGTCGCTGCTGAACTCGCCGGTGCGGCCGATCAGCGTGGCGGCTTCATCCGGGATGTCGGCATAGCCGCGGACGATGCGGCTGGCGGCAGGGTCCACGGCGATGATCCCGCTCAGGTAGATGCAATCGCCTGCGCGGCGCCAGGCGGCGTAGCGGGCCAGGGGCTGGGCGATGCCCGGTGCAGGTACGGTGGCAGATGCGGGGCTCATGCGAGGCTCCTTGCGGATTCGGTGGTGGGCACTTGGGTGGGCACATGCCAGGCGGCTGGTGCATGGCCGCTGGCGACGCGGCCCTGGCGCAGCACCACGCGGCCCTGCGCGCCTTGCGTGCGCGATGGAAAGCCCCAGTGGTCGGCCTGCGTGAAGACCAGCAGGTCAGCCACCGCGCCGGGCTGCAGGGGCAGCGCCGTGGTGCCAGTGCGGCCGGTGCGCAGCCAGTCGCTGCGGCACAGCGATTCGCTCCATTGGTCAAACGGTGCATCCAGTTGCGCCGCCAGCACGCCCGTGGCCAGGGCCTCCAGCGGGTCGAAGCTGCCCACGGGGCAGAACGGGTCTTGCACGTTGTCGCTGGCCACCAGCACCGGGATGCCGCGTGCACGGGCCTCCTTCACCAGCGTCAGGCCGCGCTGGCGCGGTGTGCGTCCGGTGGTGGCGTCCTGCAGCAGCAGGTTGGTGATGGGCAGCGTGACCAGGGTGATGGGGCTTTGCGCCACGGCGTCGAGGGTGGCGAGGGCGTTGGCCTCGTCCTGTGCCGCCAGCGCGCAGGTGTGGCCGCAGACCACATGGCCTTCAAAGCGCATCTCCTTGAGCAGTGCGGCGGCGGTTGCCAAGCCCTGGGCGCCGGGGTGCAGTTCTTCGTCCACGTGCAGGTCCACGTTCAGTCCGTGGTGCTGCGCGGCTTCGAACAGGTGGCGCAGGGCCTGCGGGTCCCAGTTGGTGGAGTGCACAAAGCCGCCCAGCAATGCGCCGGGGCCGCTCGTAGCTACGGTGGCGGCTAGCTGCATGGCGGCGCTGCGGTCTGCGTACAGGTGCAGGGGGATCAGGCTCACGCGCTCCAGCCTGATGCGGTCGGCCCAGTCATGGGCCAGTGCGCGCAACACGTTCCAGGCCAGGGGCTGTGCGTCGGGCTCCCACCAGTCGCAGTGGGTTCGCAGGTGCGCGGTGCCGGCGTCATAAGCCCATTGCAGCGCGCGGCTGGCGCGGGCGTGGATGTCGGCCTCGGTCCAGCCCTGGCGGTCCACCATCATGGCCTCGATGGCGCCCAGCAGGCCGGGTTGGACCACGCCCATGCGGGGCAGGGTGAAGGCCTTGTCCAGGTGGGTGTGCGCATCCACCAGGCCGGGCAGCACCAGCGCGCCCGCCACGTCCCACACCGTGCCGTGGGGCGCTGGCTGGGTGCCATGGGGCAGCACCTGCACGATGCGGCCCTGGGCCAGGTGCAGGTCGGCCAGTGCGGGCTGGTAGCCCTGTTGCGGCCATGTAGCGGGCAGCAGCCAGCGCGGCAACCGTGCGCGCAGGATGTGGTCGGGGGTGTTGGATGCGTGCATGCCTCGACCCTTACGCAAAACGCGCCATGGCCCGGCCCACGCGGGCCTTGAAGGCTGCCAGCCGGGGCGGTGTGGCCACGTTCATGTGGTAGTAGGCG
>DATLGV010000430.1:0-3202 GCA_035540275.1 Acidovorax sp.
CCCCGGCGCGGGTCGGAGTTGAGCTGGCTGTCGATGAGTTCCTTGACCGTGTTGCGACCATTGCCGGTGATGCTGACCACCTCGCCGCGTGCGGCCGCCACCACCTTGCCGCCGACCACCAGCACGCGGTGTTCGTCGCCGGGGATGAAGCGCTCCACCATCACGTCGCTGCCCTCGGGGTAGGCCACGTGGTAGGCGGCTTCGATGTCTTCCTTCTTGCGCAGGTCCAGCGTCACGCCCCGGCCATGGTTGCCGTCAGAGGGCTTGACCACCACGGGCAGGCCGATGTCCTGCGCGGCTTCCCAGGCTTCTGCGGGGCTGTTGACCACCTGGCCTTCAGGAATGGGCACGCCGCAGGACTTGAGCAGGCCCTTGGTCAGGTCCTTGTCGCTGGCAATGCCTTCGGCAATCGCGCTGGTGTACTCGGTCTCGGCGGTCCAGATGCGGCGCTGGCGGGCGCCATAGCCCAGCTGCACCAGGTTGCCATCGTTCAGGCGGATGTGGGGGATGCCCCGGTCGGTGGCAGCGGTGACGATGCAGGCGGTGCTGGGGCCGAGGTACTGGTCGTCCACCTCGGTGCGCACACGCGCCACGGCGGCTTGCACATCAAAGGGCTGGTCGTTGATGGCCGCCATGATCAGCGCATGGCCCTGGGCCAGCGCCACGCGGGCCACGCTCTCGTCGCGGGCGCGGAACACCATGCGGTACACGCCGCGCTGGGAGGTACTGCGCGTCTGGCCAAAGCCAGTGGGCATGCCCGCCAGGTTGAGCAGCTCGATCACGATGTGCTCCAGCACATGGCCGCACCAGGTGCCCTCTTGCAGGCGCTGCAAAAAGCCCCCGCGCTCGCCCACACCGCAGTGGTGCTCGATCAGCGCGGGCAGCCACGCCGTGAGGCGGTCATTGAAGCCGGGAATGGTGTTGGAGGGATAGTCCTCCAGCTCGCCCAGGTCCAGCCAGACTTCCAGGACCGGCCGGTAGGTCCAGATATTGGGGCCCCGCAGGTAGTTGATGCGAAGCAGTTGGATGTCGTTGAGTTTCGCCATGGATTGCAGCGGTTGTGGTTCCGGCCTTGGTAAGGGCTGTGCGGTAGGGGACGAAAGGGAATTTTGTGGACGATGATTGTGCGCCAGTCCAGGGCCTGTGCGCAGTGTCAGCCAAAAGGCGGCCACAGACGTTACAGGAGGATGCCGTCGCACCGTGGCGTGCAGTATCGGTGAGAATTCTTGCTTTCGCGAGAGCGGCCACCGCAGGCAGCCGGTGGCGGAAACCCCAACCAAAAATGCAACATCACCATTCTGTGGACGCCTCGGGTGTCTTTTCTGGCCCTGTGGGGGCCGATTTGCGGGCCATGCTCGCCTCCAAAGAGAACGTGTTGGCAGCTCTGCCGGTTGACCTGAGCGCCACGCTGCGCTTTGCGGCAGGGTGGGTGGTGGTGACGTCCGAGCGGCTGCTGACTTGCGACCCGGGCACCACCACATGGCGCAGCTGGCCTCTGGGTGAGGGGCTGGCGCTCAAGCTGCACGACCACGGTGGAGTGGGCTCGCTGGAGTTGCACAGCCCGGCCGAGCGCCTGGCGCAGTGGCGTTTTACCCTGGCGAACCATCCGCAGGCGCTGCGCCTGGTGCAGCGTTTCGAGCAGCAGATGACCCTGGGTGCCGGCAACGTCTCCGCCGATGACGACGAGCCCGCCTGCCCCACGTGCCACGCTCCCCTGCCGCCCGACACCGACGAGTGCCCGGCCTGTGCCCGCGCCCAGCCGCCGCAAACCTCTACCTGGGTGCTGCTGCGCCTGTGGCGTTTTGCCCGGCCCTACCGCAAGCAACTGGCCGCCGGGTTTGCGCTCACGCTGGCGTCCACCGCCGCCACGCTGGTGCCACCCTACCTCACCATCCCGCTGATGGACGACATCCTGATCCCGTTCCAGAACGGCAAGCAGATCGACCCCCTGCTGGTGCTGCTGTACCTGGGCGGGTTGCTGCTGTCCGCCCTGCTGGCCTGGGGCCTCTCCTGGGCGCGCACTTATATATTGGCGCTGGTGTCCGAGCGCATTGGCGCCGACCTGCGCACGACCACCTACGAGCACCTGCTGCGCCTGTCGCTGGACTACTTTGGGGGCAAGCGCACGGGCGACCTGATGGCCCGGATTGGCTCGGAGACCGACCGCATCAACGTGTTCCTGTCGCTGCATGCGCTCGACTTCGTCACCGATGTGCTCATGATCGTGATGACGGCGGCGATTCTGTTCTCCATCAACCCGTGGCTCGCGCTCGTCACGCTGGTGCCGCTGCCCTTCATTGGCTGGATGATCCACACCGTGCGCGACCGCCTGCGCACCGGCTTTGAAAAGATCGACCGCGTGTGGTCCGAGGTGACCAACGTGCTGGCCGACACCATCCCCGGCATCCGCGTGGTGAAGGCCTTTGCGCAGGAAAAGCGCGAGGCCCAGCGTTTCCGCGACGCGAACCAGCACAACCTGGAAGTGAACGACAAGCTCAACAAGACCTGGAGCCTGTTCACGCCCACGGTGTCGCTGCTGACCGAGATCGGGCTGCTGGTGGTCTGGGCGTTCGGCATCTGGCTGGTGTCGCGCAACCAGATCACGGTGGGTGTGCTCACCGCCTTCATCGCCTACATCGGGCGCTTTTATGGCCGCCTGGATTCGATGAGCCGCATCGTTTCTGTCACGCAAAAGGCCGCCGCCGGCGCCAAGCGCATTTTTGACATCCTGGACCATGTGAGCAACGTGCCCGACCCTGCCCAGCCCGTCAAGGTGGACAAGGTGCAGGGCGCCATCAGCATGCAGGGCGTGGGCTTCCGCTACGGCAGCCGTGCGGTCATCAAGGGGCTGGATCTGGACATCCGCCCCGGCGAGATGATCGGCCTGGTGGGCCACAGCGGCTCGGGCAAGAGCACGCTGGTCAACCTGATCAGCCGTTTTTATGACGTAAGCGACGGCTCCATCCAGGTGGACGGCATCGACATCCGCCGATTTGCGGTGGCCGACTACCGCCGCCACATCGGTCTGGTGCTGCAAGAGCCTTTCCTGTTCTTCGGCACCATTGCCGAGAACATTGCCTACGGCAAGCCCGAAGCGACGCGCGAGGAAATCGTGGCCGCCGCCCGCGCCGCGCACGCGCACGAGTTCATCCTGCGCCTGCCCCACGGCTACGACTCGCTGGTGGGTGAGCGCGGCCAGGGC
>DATLGV010000431.1:0-6358 GCA_035540275.1 Acidovorax sp.
TCGTCGTGCCGTACGTCCATTACGGAATCGTATGCATCGGGCAACTCCTTCCCCGCCAATAACTGGGGCTGCGAAAATACCTCTACAGGTGGCGCCAGCAAATATGTGACGTCCATCACCACCACCGCCAATGGCTCCATCATCGTCACGGCCCAAGGCATTGACCCCACGAATATCGACACCAAAGTCGTGACGCTGGTGCCTTTCGTGAGCGCAACCGTTGAAATGAACCCCGCCACCGACCTGAGCAAGCCCGTCTACAAGTGGATTTGTGGCAGCACGACCACTGCTGCAGCGACTTCAATCCCTGCCAAGTTCCTGCCTGGTTCTTGCCGCGGTACTTGATTTTATAAATTCCCCCACAAAGGAAGGCTCTGCCTTCCTTTTTTTATGCTCGCACATCTCATCGGTTTTTGTTTTCTCACAGGATGGGTTTATCCGTTCTATGGTCTTCCCATTTATTCCTTTTATCAGGAATGGTTGAGTGGAACGCTGCTGTGTGCCTGCTTCTTCCTCTGCATATGGCAGCGGGGCCAGCAAGGCAGACCCTACAAAAGCCTTGTGGTACCAAGCACTGCCTGGGCTGTGCTGGGCTTGTTCGCTGTGGGGGCCCTTCAATGGATGGCTGGGGTCCACCCCTATCCCCCTGCGATTGCGCTCTTTGGTGCTGCAGGTGTTCTGTTCTGGATGGCTGTGACCTTGGGAGCCAGCATGACCACGGCACATGCTCCCGATGACCAGGAGCTCAAGCGCATGCTTTTGGTGGTGGGCCAATGGATATTATGGAGCGCCATACTCAGCGCTTCCATTGTGCTGGTGCAGGTCGTGGGCTGGGACATCCATATATTCCCGTTGATACGATCACCAGACCTTGGCTTTGATCGGCCTTCCGCCAATCTGAGCCAGCCCAATCTCATGACATTGCAATTGGTGCTGGGCTGGGTCGTTCTGGGCTGGATGTATACAGAGGAAAAAATATCCTCCCTTCGATCCATCGCCATTGCCTTGCTTTTTGCAACGGCTGTATTTTTCGCCAATACCAGGGCCTACCTGCTCATGCTGGCAGCCCTTGCCATTTTTTCCTGGAAAATCGATGCCCCTCGGGCGCGGGTCGTGCGCTGGTGGGCGTGTGTCATTCTTCCCACCATTTTCATGGTGTCTGCACCATTTCATGCCAGCGTCATGAAAAGCCTCGGTTATGTCGGCCGGAGCGTTTTCATACCCTACGGGGACGGGCGCTTCGCTATTTGGGGAGCATCACTTCAGATCATTCAGGACCACCCCTTTTTCGGCGTGGGGCTGGGAGCCTATGCCACGGGCTTTTATGACCAGGCCACTTCTTCGTTCGGAAAGATAGGCGCCACGGGCAATGCCCACAATGTCTGGCTGCAGATAGCTGCCGAGTGCGGTTTGTTTGCCGGGCTCTCCATCCTGGTCTTGATGGCCCAATGGCTGTTCAAGGCACTGCGAAACCGGAACCAGCCCCAGTGGGTGGTGTTTTTCAATGCGGCGATTGGCGCCATGTTTGCCCACTCCCTCGTTGAATTTCCACTCTGGTTCATCTTCTTCCTGGTGCCGGCCGGGTTTTTTCTGGGTGTCACGTCCCAAGCCAATGGCAGCAAGGTCCACACGGTGGGGCCAGGCTACCCCTATGCCATGCTTGGCGTCATACCCGCTGTCATTGTGAGCGGGTGGATGTATCTGGATTACATGAAGGTGCGGGAGTTCTTCGAGGACGCCGTCACGATCCGAAATTCGCAGGCCATCGAAAGCCTGAGAGCCTATGAACAACCCTCCTGGCTCTCCTGGCATATCCGCTATGCGCAGTTCCTGTTCATGGATGAAAGCAAGGTTTCGCCCGAGCACATGTGGGCGACCGGCCGTGCGGTGGTGCCGCGGTTTCCTTTTTCGATGGGATTGATGCGCTTCGCACGCGTTTCTGCATCCACCAACCACATGGATGACGCGCGCAAGGCGATGACCGTTCTGTACCAGATGAAGCCCAGGGCCTACCAGGCATTCAAGGCGGAAATATTCGATGGATGCCAACCCGACCATCCGCAAGCTATGTCGTATTGTCCATTGAAGGAAATGGTCGACGAGATACCCCAAGAGGTGAAATAGCCGGAGGGCGTTGCCCGAGAGAGTGTGCGCAGACGCTCTCTGGGACCCATGGGATGGACGCTCCTAACCGGCCGCCACAAAAGACCCCGACTTGCCCCCGTGCTTTTCCAGCACTCGCACGGCGTTGACCACCATGCCCCGATCCACCGCTTTGCACATGTCGTAAATCGTCAGCAAAGCCACCTGCACCGCAGTCAGCGCCTCCATTTCCACCCCCGTCGGCCCCATGGTTTCCACGGTAGCGGTGCACTGCACGGCACATTGGGCAGGCAGCAGTTCGAACTCCACCGCCACCCGCGTCAAGGCCAGCGGATGGCACAGCGGGATCAGGTCGCTCGTCTTCTTCGCCGCCATGATGGCCGCGATGCGCGCCACGCCCAGCACGTCGCCCTTCTTGGCCGTGCCGGCCTCGATGATCGCGAGCGTGGCGGGCTGCATCTCGATGCGGCCCGTGGAGACAGCAATGCGGTGGGTGGCGGGCTTGGCGCCTACGTCCACCATGTGGGCTTGGCCTTGGGCGTCGAAGTGGGTCAGGGAGGACATATCTCGAAGAGCGTGATCGTTACAGTGCCGTTGGCGAAACATTCGGCGGCTCAGGGCATCATACGTGCATGTGGAACCGCACACGCGCGCCAGAACACGCCAGCGCGCCGCCGACTCTTCCGATGCACCATTTCAAGACATTTCGGCCCTTTGCGCTTGTCAGCAAATCCCTGGTAGCTTCGTTATCGATAGCACTCGGCTCGGTCTGCCTGTCGCCCGCAATGGCTCAGCCCCGGCTGCCGGCCCTGGGCGACGCCAGCGACCTCACCACCAGCGCCGAGCGGCGTCTGGGTGACCGCATCATCCGCGAGCTGTACCGTGACCCGGACTATGTGGACGACCCGGTGGTGGCCGACTA
The DNA here is from genome assembly GCA_035540275.1 of Acidovorax sp. Lineage (GTDB taxonomy): Bacteria > Pseudomonadota > Gammaproteobacteria > Burkholderiales > Burkholderiaceae_C > Acidovorax. Next base: position 3,026 of record DATLGV010000431.1, read on the forward strand.
TGTGCAGGGGATATGGCAGCCGCTCCTGACAGCCGCCAAGGCGCGGGGAGAACTCGGTGCCGAGCTGGACGAGCGCTTTGCGTGGGAGATCCTTCTCGGCCGTGACCGCACGGTGAACGCGTTTGCCTTGCCCGGCGGGTATCTGGGGGTGCATCTGGGGCTGATCGGTGTGGTGGCCACGCGCGACGAACTGGCCTCGGTACTGGCCCATGAGCTGAGCCACGTGACCCAGCGCCATATCTCGCGCCTGATCACACAGCAAAGCAAGCAGACACCCTTGTTGCTGGGTGCCATGGTGCTGGGCGCCCTTGCGGCCAGCAAGAACCCCGGCGCCACGCAGGCTTTGGTGGTGGGAGGCCAGGCCTTGGCCATTCAGAACCAGCTCAATTTTTCGCGGGACATGGAGCGCGAGGCAGACCGCATTGGCTACAGCCTGATGGCCCCTGCGGGCTTTGCGCCCCAAGGCTTTGTGAGCATGTTTGAAAAGCTGCAGCAGGCCAACCGGCTCAATGACAATGGATCGTGGCCTTATTTGCGCAGCCACCCGCTGACCACGGAGCGCATGGCAGACATGCAGTCGCGCATCCCTGCGGGTGCAGCCTCTGCGCCTGGCGCCGCGACGCAGGCTTCCAGCGAACACGCCATGGTGTCAGCGCGGGCGCGTGTGTTGTCCAACCCGGGGGTGGATACCTTGCGCCAATGGATCGCGGAGCCAAAGGGCTCGGCTTTCCAGTCGCAGCCGCTGCCGCGCCGCGCTGCAGCGCTGTATGCGGCGGCGCTGGCCAGCAGCCAGTTGCGCGATGCGGGGGGTGCGCGCGCCGTAGCCCGTCAACTGGAGGATCTGGTGCGGCCCGACCCGGCGGCCCACCGGCTGGCGCGCTTGTTGATGGCGGAGATTGAATTGGCGGCCGGTGATGCGGTCACTGCCTTGGCATCCGCCGCGGACGACAGCACGCGCAGGCCCGAGCTGCTGCTTCGCACGCAAGCCCTGTTGCGCGCCCACCGACCCGGCGATGCCACGCAAGCCCTGCAGAGCTGGGTGGCTGCGCACCCCAAGGACGCCACCGCATGGCAACTGCTGGCGTCCACATGGCAGGCGCAGGGGCAGGCGTTGAGGGCAATTCGTGCCGAAGCAGAGGCGCACGCAGCGCGCTATGACTATGCCGCCGCTGTAGACCGGTTCAAGGCGGGACAGGACCTGGCCCGGCGCGGCGGCGCGGCGGCGGACCACATTGAGGCGTCCATCATCGACACGCGCCTGCGGGCGACGGAATCACTTCTCCGCGAACAGGCCGCCGAGCGCTGATTCGATCACCAGCCCCAGCACCGAGTAGATCAGCGAGCCCAGCAGCGCGGCCCCAAAGCCTGCGACATGGAAGCCGTCCAGCACGCTGGCCGCTGCCCAGAACATGAGCGCATTGATGACGAAGAGAAACAGCCCGACCGTGACGATGGTGACGGGCAGGGTGAGCACGACCAGCACAGGCCGCAGCACGGCATTGAACAGGCCGATCACGAACGCCGCGATCAACGCCGAGGTGAAGTTCTTCACCTCCACACCGCTGTAGATATAAGCCACAAACAGCAGCGATGCAGCGCTGAGCAGCCATTTCAGGAGAAGTCGCATGGCCGGAGAATAGCACCGGCCTGCCGTGCTGCGAACATGGGATGTGGCGTGCCCAGCCAAGCCAGGCAGCTGCCGGACTATTCGAGCGCCAGCACCCACAGCACGCCAAAGCCGGCGAGCATGCTGCCCAGCGTGCCGGACAGCGACGACCAGCGCCCGTCCATACGCCCAGCGGGTTGCACGGGCTCGGACTTGGGGCGACGTGCGTCCACCACGGGTGCGGCCGCCATACCGCCGGCATCTGCCTGAATTTGGGCCGTGAGTTCGGCCAGCGGGCCCTTGGCCACCACCGTGGTCACCGCGCCCGAAGGTGCGTGCAACGTCGGGACAATTTGTGCGAACAGCTTGTCCGCCCATTTGGTGCGCCAGTTCTCACGGGTGCTGTGGCTCACCCATTTGCTGACGCGGTGGGTCATGCGGGGTGCACACGCTACCAGCACCCAATGGGTGTGTGCGCTGGCGGGGCGCCCGCACAGGGGGGCCAGCACTTGCTGCGCGTACGCTGCGTCGTCCACATACACGATGACTCTGTCCATACCCACCTCCAGGTGTGCGGCAGGCCACAGGGGCGCGGTATGGCCCCCTGCGCTGCCTCAGATGCAATGCAATCCGTGCGAAACGGTCAGTGTCCAACCGGTGCCGAGCCGGCACTGGCGCGGCGGGCCAGGATGATCTTGCCCGCCAGCAAAACCAGCAGCGCGCCAGCCACACTCGCTCCGTACTTCACGACATCGGTCACTTCGCCGGTCACGCTATCGACGGGCATCTTGAGCATCCACTGCCACTTGTCGGGGTTGGCGAGCGCCGGGTCGGTGACCAGCATGCCGCCGGCAATCCAGCCCAGCAGCATGCCGCCCAGCGTGATGATGAAGGGAAACCGCTCCATGAGCTTGATGACCAGCTGACTGCCCCAGACGATGATCGGGATAGAGATCAGCAGGCCCAGCACGACCAGCAGGAACGAGTGGTCGCCCGCGTTCTGGGCAGCCCCTGCGATGGCGATCACGTTGTCCACGCTCATGACCAGGTCGGCCACGATGATGGTCTTGATGGCGGCCAGCAGCTTGTCGCTGCCTTGCACGTCGCCATGGCCCTCTTCATCGGGTGCCAGCAGCTTCACGCCAATCCACACCAGCAGCAGCGCACCCACGAACTTGAGGAAGGGCAGCGACAGCAAGGTCATTGCAAAGGCGATCAGGATCACGCGCAGCACGATGGCACCGGCCGTGCCCCAGATGATGCCCTTGGTGCGCTGTGCGGGAGGCAGCTTGCGGCAGGCCAGGGCAATGACCACGGCGTTGTCGCCCCCCAGCAGGATGTCGATGATGATGATCTGGCCAAGTGCGAGCCAGAATTCGGGCGAAGCCAAGAAGTCCATAAATTCCTCAATGTCAGTGGCGCGAAACGAGGATCCTGGCGCCACTGTAGCGCCGAGTCCCCCGCAGGGATAGGGGGCTCACGGTGACCTGGTCAAGGAAGGCTTGCCCCCTACAGGGGGTGAAACGGCAAGCGAAGGGACGGCCTTGATCAGCCCGCGGTGGGCCCATCAAAGGTCTTGCTCAGTTCCGCACAGGCTGGTTGTGCGTGAACCCGGATTGCCGGAAGCATGGCTTCGTATTGACGACAAATCCGATGCCTTGCGCTGGTCTGGCCCGAGTGACGGCGGGTCGGCTGGCAAGGCGGGAGCTACTCCCCTTCGAGACAGC
>DATLGV010000432.1:0-7453 GCA_035540275.1 Acidovorax sp.
CGCCGCATGGGCCCATGCCCATGCGGCGCATCCGTTGCTTCCACTCCTCCCGATTGCACTCCAATGCAATCTCCAAAAAGACTTTCAACAGGTTCTAACGGCGCAGGCGGGGGGCGACAGATGGCTTCCCCGGCATGCCGCGGCCATGAAAAAAGGCCCCGAAGGGCCCTTTGGACAGAAAGAACGGCTGTGGTTCAGTAGCCGCCGTTGCCGCCGCCACCGTAGCCACCGCCGCCGCCACTGCGGCCGCCGCCACCGTTGCGCGAGCCCGAACCGTACGGGCTGCGGAAGCCACCTTCGCTGCGGCCACCGCCGCCATAGCCGCCGCCACCGTCACGGCCACCGCCGTAACCACCGCCACCGCCCTCGCGGCCACCACCATAGCCACCGCCGCCTTCACGGCCGCCGCCATAGCCGCCACCGCCACTGCGGCCACCACCGCCGTAGCCACCGCCGCCAAAACCACCGCTGCGGGGTGGGCGTGGCTCCATGGGACGGGCTTCGTTGACCACGATGCTGCGGCCACCGAGGGGCTGGCCGTTCATGCCGTTGATGGCGGCCTGGGCTTCTGCGTCGCTGCCCATCTCCACAAAGCCGAAGCCTTTGGAGCGACCCGTGTCGCGCTCCATCATGACCTTGGCGCTGGTCACGGCACCGAACTGGCCAAAGGCCTGTTCCAGATCACCGTCGCGCACCGAGTAAGGCAGGTTGCCGACGTACAGTTTGTTGCCCATCGAGGGACTCCTCAAAAACACATGGATAAAGCGATGGAGTCCCCAAAACGCAGCCAGCTAATCTCAATGACGCTCTCAGCGCGAAACTGACGGATCACCGCAAACTTGAAACGCGGGCCAAGCCCACCGAGCCATTATGCGCCACACTTTTGCGGAAAAAGCAAGGGGCTTGGCGCGCTGTGGTGCCCATGCCGCGCCAGAATGCAAAAAGGAGCCCGAAGGCTCCTTTTCATGCCGTCAGCAGACCCTGGGGGACCGCCGATGAGGGCTTTTTAGTAGCTGCCACGGCCACCGCCGTAACCACCACCGCCGCCGCCGCCGTAGCCGCCGCCGCTACGGCCACCGCCGTAACCGCCGCCATTGCCACCACCGAAGCCACCGCTACGGGGAGCGCGGGGTTCCATCGGACGGGCTTCGTTGACCACCAGGTCACGGCCGCCGTAGTTTTGGCCGTGCACGCCCTGGATGGCGGCCTGGGCTTCAGCATCGCTACCCATTTCGACGAAGCCGAAACCCTTGGAACGGCCGGTGTCGCGCTCCATCATGACCTTGGCGCTGCCAACCGAGCCGTACTGGCTGAAGGTCTGCTGCAGATCTTCGTCGCGGAAAGAGTAGGGCAGGTTGCCCACGTAAAGTTTGTTGCCCATGAAGGACTCCTGAAAAAACACAAAAACGCGATGGAGCCCGACGCAATCAACAAACCTGTGACGACTTCAAAGACGCGAAACTGACCAATCACCGCTAAGCCAACTGCTCCTCTGCGAGCAGAAAAGCGAATCCATTATTAATCACTTTGTGGGGCCCGTGGGGTTTTATTTCTGGGTAGATGGGCTCAAAACACCGGTTTCGCGTGGTTTTTCGGTGAATTTCCGGGCAAACCATAGGGTAAAATCCGCCAGTCTTTGGGGAGTAGCCCGCCCGGCCGCGCAATGCGCCGGGGGCATGCGTCAACACACTTGGGTTCTTGGAAACCTATGGCGTATGCGGCTTGTGAGCTGGGCGAGACCATTGACTGCATACCGATTTGAGAACGTATTGACGGCCTATACGAGGTCGTCAACACGTTCTAAAGGCCGGAGTCGGGGTGCAGTCAATGCGTTTTTCACCCATCCGGCCGGATAGGACCCCCTCCCCCATGGAAGCTTTCTTCATTTCCACCGCCATCGTCGCGCTTGCCGAGATGGGCGACAAAACCCAGCTGCTCGCGCTCGTGCTGGCGGCCCGTTTTCGCAAACCCTGGCCCATCGTGCTGGGCATCCTGGTCGCCACCCTGGTCAACCACGGCCTGGCCGGTGCTGTCGGTGCCTGGGTGACCACCTTCCTGGGCCCGCAGGTACTGCGCTGGATCCTGGGCGCCTCGTTCATCGCCATGGCGATCTGGATGCTGATCCCCGACAAGCTGGACGAAGGCGAAGCCGACGGATCCCCGCGCTGGGGCGTGTTCGGTACCACGGTGGTCGCGTTCTTCCTGGCCGAGATGGGCGACAAGACCCAGATCGCCACCGTCATGCTGGCTGCCAAATACAACGCCTACCTGTGGGTGGTGGCGGGCACCACGCTGGGCATGATGCTGGCCAATGCGCCGGTGGTCTGGCTGGGCGAGCGCATCACCCGCAAGGTGCCCATCCGCGCGGTGCACCTGGTGTCTGCCGCGATCTTTCTGGTGCTGGGCCTGCTGGCCATTTTTTCGTCGGCAGCTTGATCTGATCCGACCAACGGGCTGGGCGACGCGGCGCTGCTTTGGTATATTTGCCGAACGCGCCGATTTGCCACAGCTTGCGGGCGCTTTATAAATTCTGCTAAAGACCCGTCCGACACACCTGCCCGGCCTCGTTTTTAGCGACGCCGGGTATTTTTTTGCCGGGGTTTTTGCCCCCGGCGACAGCGGCTCCCCAAGGGGCCGCGGCGGTTGCAAGCGGTGGAACGTGAGGGCTTACCCGTTCCAACTATGTCGTTCATCGCCACACCCCAGTCCATGCATTTCCCGGAGGTGCTCCCGCTGCAAAGCGGCGCGTCGATCCGCGACTACCACCTGGCCTACGAGACCTACGGCAGGCTCAATGCCGACCGCTCCAACGCCGTGCTCGTGTGCCATGCCCTCAACGCCTCGCACCACGTGGCGGGCGTGTACGCGGGGCAGGACAAAAGCGAGGGCTGGTGGGACAACATGATCGGCCCCGGCAAGCCCGTGGACACCGACCGTTTCTTCGTCATCGGCGTGAACAACCTGGGCTCCTGCTTCGGCTCCACCGGCCCCATGCACCCGCGCCCCGACACGGGCGAGGTCTACGGCGCGGACTTCCCGGTGGTCACGGTGGAAGACTGGGTCAACGCCCAGGCCCGCCTGCTCGACCGCCTGGGCATCACGCAGCTGGCCGCCGTGCTGGGCGGCAGCCTGGGCGGCATGCAGGCATTGAGCTGGACGCTGCAGTACCCGGAGCGCATGCGCCACGCCGTGGTGGTGGCCAGCGCGCCCAACCTCACGGCAGAGAACATCGCCTTCAACGAAGTCGCCCGCCGCGCCATCGTGACCGACCCGGACTTTCACGGCGGGCACTTCTACCGCCACGGCGTGATCCCCAAGCGTGGCCTGCGCATCGCGCGCATGATCGGCCACATCACCTACCTCAGCGATGACGTGATGAACGAGAAGTTCGGACGACAGTTGAGGGAGGGCCTGGAGCTGAAATACAGCACGCAGGACATCGAGTTCCAGATCGAAAGCTACCTGCGCTACCAGGGCGACAAGTTCAGCGACTACTTCGACGCCAACACCTACCTGCTGATCACCCGCGCGCTGGACTACTTCGACCCCGCCCGCGCGCACGCCGGCAACCTCACGCGCGCCCTGGCCCGTGCCACGGCGAAGTTCCTGCTGGTGAGCTTCACCACCGACTGGCGCTTTTCGCCCCAGCGCAGCCGCGAGATCGTCAAGGCCTTGCTCGACAACCGCCGCAGCGTGAGCTATGCCGAGATCGATGCGCCCCATGGGCACGATGCCTTTTTGCTCGATGACGCCCGCTACATGGGCGTGATGCGCTCTTACTTCGATAGCATTGCCAAGGAGTTGCAACCATGACGGACAAAGCGGCAATGCAAGCCCTGGCGCGCCTGGTGCCCCCCGGCTCGCGCGTGCTCGACCTGGGCTGCGGCAACGGCGCCATGCTCGACTACCTGCAGCGCGAGCGCGGCTGCAGCGGCTATGGCGTGGAGATCGACGACGCCAACGTGCTGGCCTGCGTGCAGCGCGGGGTGGATGTGATCCAGCTCAACCTCGACGAGGGGCTGGCCATGTTCGACGACAACAGTTTCGACGTCGTGCTGCAGATCGACACGCTGCAGCACCTGCGCAATGCCGAAACCATGCTGCGCGAGACGGCGCGCGTGGGCCGCACCGGCGTGGTGGCCTTCCCCAACTTTGCGCACTGGCCCAACCGCCTGTCCATCCTGCGCGGGCGCATGCCTGTGACGCGGCGCCTGCCCTACCAGTGGTACGACACGCCCAACATCCGCGTGGGCACCTACAAGGACTTTGAGGTGCTGGCCACCAAGAACAGTCTGCGCATCCTGGACGCCTTCGGGCTGCAGGACGGGCAGGAGGTGCGCTGGCTGCCCAACGCACGGGCGGGCACGGCCGTCTTCCATTTCGAACACGCATAGCGCTTACCGGCGCGTACGTCCCTGCGACACACCGCTGTCAACCGCATCGGCTAAGGTGCGGGCTCTCGTTTGCAGGAGACCCGCATGAAACGCATTGCACTGCGCGCCGTGACCGCTGCCGCGCTGCTCACCACCTGGGCGCTGGGCGCCGTGGCCCAGCAGGCCTGGCCGCCCACCCCCACCGTGATTGCCCACCGGGGAGCTTCGGCCCTGCGGCCCGAGCACACGCTGGCCGCGTACCAGAAGGCCATTGACGACGGCGCCGACATCATCGAGCCCGACCTGGTGATCACCAAGGACGGCGTGCTGGTGGCCCGGCACGAGAACGCCATCGCCATCCTGGGCGTCGACGGCTCGGTGAAAGAAGCCACCACCGACGTGGTGGACCGCCCCGAGTTCGCGGGCCGCAAAACCACCAAGACCATCGACGGCCAGGCCATCACCGGCTGGTTCACCGAGGACTTCACGCTGGCGGAGCTGAAGACCCTGCGCGCCCGCGAGCGCATTCCTGCGCAGCGCCCGGCCAACGTAGCCTACAACGGCCAGTTCGAGGTGCCCACGTTGCAGGAGGTGATTGACCTGGCCAAGGCCGCCACGGCCAAGACCGGCCGCACCATCGGCATCTACCCCGAGACCAAGCATCCCACTTACTTCCAGTCCATCGGCCAGCCGCTGGAGGCGCCGCTCCTGGCGGTGCTGGAAAAGAACGGCTGGAACCACAAGGACGCGCCCGTGTTCGTGCAGTCGTTCGAGGTCAGCAACCTGCAGGCGATCCGCAAGCTCAGCACCGTGCGCCTGGTGCAGCTGGTGGCGCCCTCCGGTCGGCCTTATGACTTTGTGGCCCAGGGCGCGGCCAACACGCGCGCCTATGCCGACCTGATCACGCCCGAGGGCCTGAAGCAGGTGGCCACCTACGCCAACGCCATCGGCCCGTTCAAGACCTTGGTGGTGCCGGTGAAAGACGGCGTGCCCGGCGAGCCCACGCCGCTGGTCGCGCAGGCCCACGCTGCCGGGCTGGCGGTGCATATCTGGACGCTGCGACCCGAAAACGCCTTCCTGCCCGCCGGGCTGAAGAAGGCGCCCGCCACCGATGGCACCGTGCGCGGCGACAGCGTGGCCGAGATCACGGCCTACCTGCGTGCGGGCATCGACGGTTTCTTCACCGACGACTCGGCGGTGGGCCGCGCCGCAGTGCAGGCTTTCAGCGCCAAGGCGCCATAGCTGAACCGAGGGGCCCGCGGCGCGCCCCACCAGACGGGTTGCCTTCTCTCCCCGCCCTGCAGGCTCTCAACCCGGCATAGAACGTTTCGCCCGTCACTTCCAGTACGCGCGAATGCGTAAGGGAATGCGTGAATAAATGTAACAAGGTGCTGGGCTTAGAGTGAAAGCAGACCGGCCCAGTCGGCTTTTTGCATTGCTTTGCGCATTCATCCCAGGAGACACCCCGCATGTCCGCATCCCTTGCCAACAACCGATCCGTCGCCCGTCAGGTCACGCTGACCGCCATCGCGCTCGTGGCCCTGGTGCTGGTGCTGGTGGGGCTGGCGATTGCCGTGCTGACCGAGCGCAGCACCCGCGCCCAGGTGGTGGCCAGCGTGGGCGACACGGCGCAGAGCGTGGCGCAGTCGCTGGATGCGGCCGACAACACCAACCGCGAGCTGGTGCAGCTGACCATGAAGGGCTTCCAGCGCTACTTCGAGGCCAGCATGCAGCTCGACGAAGCTTCGGGCGAGCTGCGCAGCTACGGCGCGCTGGTGAACGAGGACTACGGCTCGGTCGATAAATTCGCCAGCGAGACAGGCGGCATTGCCACGGTGTTCGCCAAGAAGGGCGATGACTTTGTGCGCATCACCACCTCGGTCAAGAACGACAAGGGCGAGCGCCAGATGGGCACGCCGCTCGGCCGCGCCGACCCCGCGTATGCCACGGTGTCCAAGGGCGAGCCCTACACCGGCGTGACGGTGGTGAACGGCAAGCCCTTCATGGGCCACTACCTGCCCGCCAAGGACGCCTCGGGCAAGGTCATTGCGCTGCTGTTCATCGGCAACGACATCAGCGTGTTCCACGCCATGCTGCAAAAGCAGGTGGCGCAGACGAAGTTCTTCGAGCATGGCGGCACCTATGTGATCAACCCCGCCACCTCGCTGGACCAGGCCGTGTTTGTGTACCACCCCACGGCGCGCGGCAAGCGCGTGCTGGAGGCCTACCCGCAGGCGCGCCCTTTCTTTGAGGCGCTGGCTGCATCGCAGGACGGCTTTGTGCGCGAAGCGGTGGACGTGCTGGGCACCGGCGCCGAGAACCCCTGGGCGCTGGTGCGCAAGACCAGCGGCGGCTGGTGGGTGGTGGCTGAGGTGGCCGACGGCGAGGCCATGGCCAGCCAGCGGCGCGTCACGCTGGCGGTGTGGGGCCTGATGGCCGTGGCCGTGGTGCTGCTGGCCATCGGCCTGTTTGTCATGCTGCGCCGGGGCGTGAGCCGCCCGCTGCAGGACCTGACCCAGGCCATCACGCTGGTCGCGCAGGGCGACCTCACCGAGGCCTTCCACACCACGCGGCGCGACGAGATCGGTGCGCTGGTGCAGGAGGTGGAGGGCATGCGCCAGCGCTACACCCAGATGCTGCAGCAGGTGCGCAATGCGGTGGACAGCATCACCACCGCCAGTGCCGAGATTGCCAGCGGCAACCAGGACCTGTCGGCGCGCACCGAGGCCACGGCCAGCAGCCTGGCGCAGACGGCACAGAGCATGGAGCACCTGACGTCCACCGTGCGCCAGTCGGCCGACGCCGCCCGCCAGGCCAACCAGCTGGCCAGCACCGCTGCCGAGGTGGCCGCACGCGGTGGGCAGGTGGTGGGCGAGGTGGTCACCACCATGGGCGACATCAACCAGAGTTCGCGCAAGATCGCCGACATCATCGGCGTGATCGACTCGATCGCGTTCCAGACCAACATCCTCGCGCTGAACGCGGCCGTGGAAGCCGCGCGTGCAGGCGAGCAGGGCCGGGGTTTTGCCGTGGTGGCCAGCGAGGTGCGCAACCTGGCGCAGCGCAGCGCCGTGGCCGCG
>DATLGV010000433.1:0-9748 GCA_035540275.1 Acidovorax sp.
ATATAGCTCCTGAATTCATAGCACATAGCGCATATTCCACCAGCGCTTCTGGCGAAAAACGATCGAAACCGGTCTGGATCAACCTGGAATACCTGTCTGCTGAGGCCTACGTGGAGCGCACCCACCGCCTGCCTTCGCCCATCCTGTCGGGCCCGGCATCGGGGTGGACGCGCTGGTTCTTCTACCCCGGCTTTACCGCCGGCACCGGCGGCCTGCTGCGCGAGCCCCACCTGATGGAGCAGCGCGAGGCGTTTGACCGCAGCGCCTGGCGCGCCGAACACCGGGCGCTGTTTGGCGTGGGCGACGAGGCACCGGGCACGCGCTGGGTGTCGCTGTTCTGTTACGAGCCCCCAGCACTGGCCGACCTGTTGCGGCAGTGCGCGCAGCAGCCCACCCAATTGCTGGTCACGCCCGGCCGCCCGGCCGCCGCCGTGCGGGCGGCCCTGGGCGAACCCACAGGCAGCGCAGCGGCGCCACTCCAGCATGACCAGCGGGGGCCGCTGTCTTTGTCTTACCTGCCCCACCGGCCGCAGCCAGCGTTTGACGCGATGCTCTGGGCCTGCGACTTCAACGCCGTGCGGGGCGAGGATTCGCTGGTGCGTGCGCTGTGGGCGGGCCAGGCCTTTGTGTGGCACATCTACCCGCAGCACGACAATGCCCACCACGACAAGCTTTGGGCGTTTCTGGATTGGCTGCAGGCCCCGCAATCGCTGCGGCGGTTCCATGCCACCTGGAACGGGCTGGACGCTGCGCCCCTGGAATGGCCCGATGACGCCACCCTGGCCGAGTGGACCGCCTGCACCCGCGCAGCCCGTGCGCGCCTGCTGACGCAGGACAACCTTGTGGCGCAACTATTGGGCTTTGTCGCCGAAAAACGGTAAAATCCGAGGCTTTGCGCAAATCAGGCGCGGCATGTCAGTGCCCACGCCCTGCGCACTTTCGCCGCAGAACATGCACCGGCGCGCAAACCAGGTGGTTTGCCAGCCCGCGCGTTGAGCGGCCCCAACCCAAGCAACTTGCTATGAAAATCGCTCAAGAAATCCGCGCCGGCAACGTCATCATGCACGGCAAGGACCCCATGGTGGTCCTGAAGACTGAATACGCACGCGGCGGCCGCGGCGCAGCCACCGTGCGCATGAAGCTCAAGAGCCTGATCGGCAACTTCGGCACGGAAAACGTGTTCAAGGCCGACGACAAGATCGACAACGTGATCCTGGACAAGAAGGAGTGCACCTACTCCTACTTCGCCGACCCCATGTACGTTTGCATGGACACCGAGTACAACCAGTACGAAGTCGAAGCCGAAAACATGGGCGACTCGCTGAACTACCTGGAAGATGGCATGGCACTGGAAGTGGTGTTCTACGACGGCAAGGCCATCTCCGTGGAACTGCCCACCAGCATCGAACGCGAAATCACCTGGACGGAACCTGCCGTCAAGGGCGACACGTCCGGCAAGGTGCTCAAGCCCGCAAAGATCGCCACCGGCTTCGAAGTGGCCGTGCCCCTGTTCGTGAACCAGGGCGACAAGATCGAAATCGACACGCGCACCGGCGAATACCGCAAGCGCGTCTGAGGCACCTTCTGCCCCAGCCCCAAAAAAGGCTTCCCTCGGGAAGCCTTTTTTTATGGGTCATTTTTAGGGACTGGCGCCTGACGAACAAGCGCCTCAAGCTATGAAAAAAGTAGCATTCAGTCCCCGCAGCACCGTCACACCGGCACAGCGACCAAGTCGTGCCCCTGCGTGCCCACGATGCGCGCCTTGGTGAACTCGCCCACCTTGAGCTGCTTGCTGATCTTTTCGGGCGGCAGCAGGTGCACCACGCCATCGATCTCGGGCGCATCGGCATAGCTGCGCCCCCGGCCGCCCTTCTTGCCCATGGCAGGCGCATGGTCCACCAGCACCTGCATGGTCGCGCCCACGCGGCGCTGCAGCTTGGCGATCGAGACTTCTTCAGCCACCGCCATGAAGCGGGCGCGGCGCTCTTCGCGCACTTCCAGGGGCAGCATGCCCGGCAGCTCGTTGGCAGCGGCGCCGTTCACATCGCTGTAGGCAAAGCAGCCCGCACGGTCGATCTGCGCCTCGCGCACGAAGTCGAGCAGGTGCTGAAACTCTTCTTCCGTCTCGCCCGGAAAACCTGCGATGAAGGTGCTCCGGATGACCAGCTCGGGGCATGCCTCGCGCCAGCGCAAGATGCGCTCCAGGTTGCGCTCGCCGCTGGCGGGGCGCTTCATGCGCTTGAGCACGTCGGGGTGGCTGTGCTGGAAGGGCACGTCCAGGTAAGGCAGCACCTTGCCCGTGGCCATGAGCGGGATCACTTCGTCCACGCTCGGGTAGGGGTACACATAGTGCAGGCGCACCCAGGCGCCATAAGGCTCGGCGATCTCGCCCAGCGTCTGCACCAGCTCCAGCATGCGGGTCTTGACGGGCTTGCCGTCCCAGAAGCCGGTGCGGTACTTCACGTCCACGCCATAGGCCGAGGTGTCCTGGCTGATGACCAGCAGCTCCTTCACGCCACCCTCGAACAAGGCCTTGGCCTCGCTGAGCACGTCGCCAATGGGGCGCGATACAAGGTCGCCTCGCATCGACGGGATGATGCAGAAGGTGCAACGGTGGTTGCAGCCCTCGCTGATCTTGAGGTAGACATAGTGCTTGGGCGTGAGCTTGATGCCCGCCACACCAAAGCCGCCTGGCACCAGGTCCACGAACGGATCGTGCGGCTTGGGCAGGTTCAGGTGGACGGCGTCCATCACTTCTTGCGTCGCATGCGGGCCCGTAACGGCCAGCACGCTGGGGTGCATCTGCCGCACCATGTTGCCGCCATCGTCGCCCGTACGCGCACCCAGGCAGCCCGTCACGATGACCTTGCCGTTTTCGGCCAGGGCTTCGCCGATGGTGTCCAGGCTCTCCTTTACGGCATCATCAATGAAGCCGCAGGTGTTGACGATGACCAGGTCCGCACCCTGGAAGGTCTTGGAGGTTTCATAACCCTCGGCGCTCAGTTGCGTGAGGATCAGTTCGGAATCGGTCAGCGCCTTGGGGCAGCCCAGGCTGACGAATCCGACTTTGGGTGTTTTGGTGGGGGCAATTGCTTCGCTCATAACCCCGTATTGTCCCAGTTCCGGCGCTGGGCGGGTGAGGTGGCCCATCCAGCGACCGATTGGCGGCCGCACGGGCCTGAGCCGGACACCGCTCAAGCGAGCAGACACCCCGCAAAGGCCACCCCACCGGGCCGGCGGCTCAGAGGGTCAGCGCTTGATGCCAAACGCGCCCAGCATCTGCTCCGTCTGCTTTTGCATCTGCTCCTGCATCTGCGTGAGCATGGATTGCGATTGCTCCACGTAGTTGCCCATCATGCCCTTGAGCATGGGCGACTGCAGGTTCATGAACTGCGCCCACATCTCGGGCGTCACGCTTTGCGACTGCTCGGCCAGCTTGGCCTGAACATCGGTGAAGGCCTGCACGTTCTTCTCCAGGTACGCGCCCATGAACCCCTGCATGGCATGGCCATAGAAGCGGATGATGTTGGCCAGCACCGCTTCGGAAAACATCGGCGCCCCACCGGCTTCCTCTTCCAGAATGATCTGCAGCAGGATGCTGCGCGTCAGGTCTTCGCCCGTCTTGGCGTCGCGCACCACCACGTTCTGGTGGTCCATCACCAGCTGCCGCACCTCGGCGAGCGTGATGTAGGTGGAGGTGTCTGTGTCGTACAGACGGCGGTTGGGGTACTTCTTGATGACGCGCTGGGTCGATTTGGACGCAGCGCTTTTCGGTTCGGACACAACGAACTCCTCGGGCTCAAAACCCATGTATTGCAGTGCAGCACATTCTAGGGAGACTGCCGCGCGGCAGCGGCAAAGGAATACCCTGAGGACGCCGCGCCACCGAGTGTCGCGCGCGTGACTGAAAGGCCTAGGCTGTATGTCGTGCAGCTCCCCTGCACAACACACGTACAGCCCGGCAACGTGCGTGAACAGGAAGATAGGAGCGAAAACAAAAAAGCCACCTTGCGGTGGCTTGCTGTGTGAACACCGGTTGCGGTGTTGTTGTACCGAGTTTTCTTTGGACTGAAAGCTGGTGCCTTTCAGCGAAAACTTGGTAGGCGCGATTGGACTCGAACCAACGACCCCCACCATGTCAAGGTGGTGCTCTAACCAGCTGAGCTACGCGCCTGTCGTTATCAAGACCACGATTATAGCCATAAAAATCAAGCCTTCTGACTCGGCACGCTACAAATCACCGAATGCACCGGAGCGCAGGCCCTCAGCGGCGGCCCGCAGGCTTCTCAACGCCGACGGGCAGAACGAACGCCCTGCACCCCGGCCACGATACCCAGCACCTTGTTCAAGCGGCCCGAATCCGACACCTCCACCGTGAAGGTCATCCAGGCCGTGCCTTTGACGGATTGGGTCTGCACACCGATCACATTGGTTTTTTCGCGGGCAAACACTTCCGAGATGTCGCGCAGCAGGCCCTGGCGGTCGGCGGCTTCCACCGCCACGTCCACCGGGTACACCGCCGTCGAGGCCGACGGCTTGGGCGCCCCCCACTCCACCTCGATCACGCGCTCGGCATTGCGTGCCGCCATTTCGCGGAAGTTGCTGCAGTCGGCACGGTGCACGCTCACGCCCTTGCCGCGCGTGACAAAGCCGCGGATGGTGTCTGGCGGCGCGGGCTTGCAGCACTTGGCCAGTTGCGTCATCAACGAGTCGATACCCACCACCAGCACACCGCCCTTGGGGGCTGCGTCGTTGGTGCGTGTTTTCTTGAGCAGCAGGTAGTCATCGGGCTGCAACACGGGCTCGGGCGGGCGCAGCACCGTTTCGATGTTGCGCAGCGAGAATTCGTCCTTGCCCACCACTTCAAACAGCGCGTCGGCCGACTTGAAGCCCAGCTGCACCGCCAGGTCGTCGAGCTTGATGGCGGTCTTGCCCTCGCGCTGCAGCAGCTTCTCGACCGCCTCGCGCCCCCGGGCGATGGTCTCGTGCGTGGCCTGGGCGTTGAACCAGGCACGCACCTTGGCCTTGGCGCGGTGGCTGGTGAGGTAGCCCAGCTCGGCATTGAGCCAGTCGCGCGAGGGGCGCCCTTCCTTGACGGTGGAGATTTCGACCGTCTGCCCGTTCTGCAGCGGCGTGTTGAGCGGCACCATCACGCCATCGACCTTGGCCCCCCGGCAGCGGTGGCCCAGGCTGGTGTGCACCGAATAGGCAAAGTCCACCGGGGTGGCGCCCTGGGGCAGCTCCACCACGGCCGCATCGGGCGTCAGCACGTAGATGCGGTCCTCGAACAGGCCCCGGTTGGGCAACGCGCCCGCCAGGTCCCGCTCCCATGCCAGCAACTGGCGCAGCACGGCAATCTTGGCGTCGTACTCGCCCGTCGCAGAGACACCAGAATAACCTTTGGCACCGGCCTCCTTGTAGGCCCAGTGCGCTGCCACGCCATGCTCGGCGTGTTCGTGCATGGCCTGGGTGCGGATCTGGATCTCGATGGGCTTGCCATGGTCGTCCCGCACGATGGTGTGCAGCGACTGGTAACCGTTGGGCTTGGGCTTGGCGATGTAGTCGTCAAACTCCTCCACGATGGGCTTGAACTGCTCGTGCACCCAGCTCAGGGCCGCATAGCAATCCTTGACGGTGGGCACCACCACCCGCAGCGCGCGGATGTCGAACACCTGGTCGAAGTTGAGCGACTTGCCGCGCATCTTCTTGACGATGCTGTAGATGTGCTTGGGACGGCCTGCCACGGTGGCACTGATGCTGCGGGCGCGCAGGTCGGATTCGAGCCGCGCGCGCAGCTGCTCCATGTACACCTCGCGCTCGCCGCGCTTTTCGTCGAGCAGGCGGGCCACTTCCTTGTAGGTGTCGGGTTCCAGGAAACGGAAGGACAGGTCCTCCAGCTCCCACTTCACCTGCCAGATGCCCAGGCGGTTGGCCAACGGCGCAAACACCTGCAGCGACTCGCGCGCCAGGCTGGGCGACACGGGGCGTTTGCTGGCCGCATGAAAACGCAGCGTCTGCAGGCGCGAGGCCAGGCGCAGCATCACCACACGCAGGTCGCGCGAGAACGCCAGAAGCATCTTGCGCACGTTCTCCGTCTGCACGGCCGGGTCGTCCAGCGGCGCGGCCGCGCGGGCCTGCTGCTGCACACGCATGAGCTTGGTGGTCTCCACCGCCAGCGCGGCAAAGTTGGCGCCAAAGGCCTTGGCGATCACCTCTTCAGGTTTGTTCAGGTGGATGCAGGCATGCACCAGATAGCTGGCCGCCTGCATGGCTTCGGAGCCACCAATGCCCTTGAGGATGGCGGCCACGGCATCGGCATGGGCCAGCGTGTTCTCGCCGGAGTCGAGCGTTTCGCCCGCCATCAGGGGTTCGGCAAAAGCGCGCGCGCGGGCCAGTGCGTTCACCTGCTCTGGCAGGGTGTGTGCCGTGGCGGCGATGAGCTGGGGGACGGCGTCGGTCTGGGGCGTGAGAGACGCTGGCGCAGGAGGGTTGGTTTTCATCCGGCCACAGCGCCTTCTGCCGCCAGCAGGAAATCCGCGACGGCGGCGACCTGGTCAGCCGCCACCAGCGTGGGCGCGTGGCCAACCCCCTCAAACTCCACCACGCGCGCACGGGGCCCACGCCGCGCCATGGCCTGCGCCGTCTCGCGCGAGAGCAGATCGGACTGCACGCCGCGCAACAGCAGCGTCTGGGCCGTGATGTGGTCATACAGGTGCCACAGCGCAGCCTCGCCCGCCGCTGCTGCCTCCTGCGTCAGCGTCTTGAAGGGCACGGCAATCGCCGGGTCATAGTGCAGCGCGAGGCCGCCTCCGGCGGACTGCGGCAGCTCGCGCACCATGGCGCGCGACAGCTCCAGCCACTGGGCGGGCGTGTGGGGGCCAAAGCTGGTGGAGATGGCCCAC
Organism: Acidovorax sp.; assembly: GCA_035540275.1. GTDB lineage: Bacteria > Pseudomonadota > Gammaproteobacteria > Burkholderiales > Burkholderiaceae_C > Acidovorax. The sequence continues at coordinate 6,903 of DATLGV010000433.1, forward strand.
ATCGCATCGGCTGCCTGCTGCAGCGAAGCAAACCGTGCGGGCTGCCCCAGGTACTGCCCGATGCGCTGCAGCGCCTGCCACTGGATGACGGGCCCCACATCGTTGAGCACCAGCCGGCGCACCGGCGCTGGCAAAGGCAAGCCCGGCTGGCCGGTGATGCCCATGCCGATGAGACCGCCCATGCTGGTACCCACCCAGTCCAGCGTGGTGATGGGGGCTTGCTGGTGCAATTGCGCCAGCAGTGCCAGCATGTCCGCTGCGTATTGGGGAATCTGGTAGCCCACAGGGTCGGCCAGCCAGTCGCTGCGGCCCCGGCCCACCACGTCGGGGCAGACCACCCGTGCATGCTGGCTCAGCACACGGGCCAGCGCGTCAAAATCCCGCCCCTGGCGCGACAGGCCGTGCACGCAGACGATGACGTGGGGGTGCGCCGGGTTGCCGGTGGCATTCCATTCCCAGTACGCCATGCGGTGCTGCTGTGCGGGAGCGGGGGCGCGGTCTGGAGTCTCCGGCGAGGCCCCGGGGCCTGGGCACAGTACGTAGTTCAGCGTAGGTTCAATCATGGGTGCGGAATCCGGAGGCAGCGCTCGATAATGCCGTGGTCGTTGGCACCCATCGCTTGCCCTGGAGTGCCGAATTTTTCTTGCGTGTCATCGTAATTCATTCGGAGAGACTCCCATGCTGAAAGGCAAAACTGCCCTCGTCACCGGCTCCACCAGCGGCATTGGTCTTGGCATCGCCAAGGCCCTGGCGCGCCAGGGGGCCAACATCGTGCTCAACGGCTTTGGCGATGTGGATGCCCCCCGTGCCGAGGTGCTGGCCGCCGGCGAGGCTGCGGGCGCCCAGGTGGCCTACCACGGAGCCGACATGGGCCGCGCGGCCGACATCGAAGACATGATGAAGTACAGCGCGAGCCAGTTCGGCCGTGTGGACATCCTGGTCAACAACGCGGGCATCCAGCATGTGGCCCCCATCGAGAACTTTCCCGTCGAGCGCTGGGACGCCATCATCGCCATCAACCTGACCAGCGCCTTCCATACGTCGCGCCTGGCCCTGACCGCCATGAAGAGTGCCAACTGGGGCCGCATCATCAATGTGGCATCCGTGCACGGTCTGGTGGGGTCGGCGCAAAAGTCTGCCTATGTGGCGGCCAAGCACGGCATCGTGGGCCTGACCAAGGTCACTGCCCTGGAAAACGCCACCACGGGCGTCACCTGCAACGCCATCTGCCCGGGCTGGGTGCTGACCCCGCTGGTGCAAAAGCAGGTGGACGCCAAGGCCGCCGAACACGGCATCTCGAACGAAGACGCCAAGAAGCTGCTGCTGGGTGAAAAGGAGCCCTCCATGCAGTTCACCACGCCCGAAGAGCTGGGCGAGCTGGCCGTGTTCTTCTGCTCCCCCGCCGCCAACAACGTGCGCGGCGTGGCGTGGAACATGGACGGGGGCTGGGCTGCGCAGTAAGCCTGCGTCGACCAATCGCTCCACTTTTGATAGCTGCAAGCGCTTATTTCACTGGTGCTTGCAGCCTTTTCCCCTCAAACGGTGCATACCCATCGGCGCAGAGGCCTCAGCGCATCTGCACCGAGCCCGATACGTTCACCGTGACCTGGGCCTTGCCCGCCTCCACCGGCACGGCAGCGTCCGCGAACGACGCCGCCTTGGCCTCGGCGGCCATCATGCGGGGCCGGGGGCCGGGCGACATCTCATTGCTGTTCACCGCCACTTCGCGCAGGCTGTAGTTGGCAAACCCAAAGCCCTTGGCCAGTTCGGCCGCACGGGCCTTGAACTGTTCGATGGCCTGGGTCTGGGCCTCGGACTCCACCTTGGCGCGGGCTTCGCGCGACAGGCCAAACGCCACCTGGCTGATCGCCAGGGTCTGGATCTTGCCGGCGGTGGCCGTGATGCGCGCAAAGTCGCGGCCCTCCAGCACCAGCTCGGCCCGGCCCTGCCAGCCGTTGATCTTGCCGTCCTTGCCGTAGCGCGGGTACAGCCCGAACGGGCCGGTGCGCACATCGAGCTGGCCGGGCTGCGCATTGCGCCTGGCCTCGGCCAGTGCGGCGTCCAGCGCCTGCTTGAGCTGGGTCTGCACGGTGGCGGCATCGGCGGCCTCCTTGCTGGTGGCAAGGTTGAGCACCAGCAGGTCTTGCTGCACCTCGACCGTGCCCGTGGCCGACAGCTGCACCACATTGCGCAGCTCGGGGGCCGGTGCATTCTGGGCAAAAGCGGCGCCAGCGCAGGCAATCAAAGCGCTAGCTGCTATCAATTGGGTGGTTTTTTTCATCATCACGCGGTCCTTGTCGTCTGGGCACATCCTGGTTGCCGGGATGCAGAGCACCACCTTAACCGCAGTGCGCTAAGCCCTTGACAAAGCCATGTCGAACGAGGTGCGAAGCTGGGCAAAACTTGTAACAGTTGGTCAAACCCGGGCTTCAAACCCGAACTTCGGCGTTCCAACTGGTCAGAATTGGCTCCGTTACAAATTGGACTTGAGATCAACATGGCCACAACACCCAACCGCACCGACAAAGTTCTGGTAGTGGACGACGACGCCCGCATCCGCGACCTGCTGCGCCGCTACCTCACCCAAGAGGGCTTTGAAGTCATGGTTGCCGAAGACGGCAAGGCCCTGAACCGCCTGCTGCTGCGCGAAACGGTGGACATCATCGTGCTGGACCTGATGATGCCCGGCGAAGACGGTCTGTCGATCTGCCGCCGCCTGCGCGCCGCCAACGACCGCACCCCCATCATCATGCTCACCGCCAAGGGCGAGGACGTGGACCGCATCGTGGGCCTGGAAGTGGGCGCCGACGATTACCTGGGCAAGCCCTTCAACCCGCGCGAGCTGC
>DATLGV010000434.1:0-6614 GCA_035540275.1 Acidovorax sp.
GTGCCAGGGCATGGGTGAATTGGAGCCTCAAGCCATGCAAGATGGATGCTGGTTTACCATTGCTTGGAATAGAGATTTGGCAACTGACCATTGCTTTTTTGTGATTTAAACAACCATGGCCATTTCACTGCTCAGCCTGCCCTTGCGCTACTTCCTGGAGGTGGCGCGCACCGGCTCCGTCAACCAGGCGGCGCAGCGCCTGCATGTGGCCGCCTCGGCGGTGAGCCGCCAGCTGGGCAAGCTGGAAGACAGCCTGGGCGTGATGCTGTTCGAGCGCCAGGCCCGTGGCATGACCCTGACCGAAGCAGGCACCCGGCTGCTGGCCCACGCCAGTGCGCACGACGCGCAGGCGCTGGAGCTGGTCGAGCAGTTGCAGGATCTGTCCGCCCAGGGCGCCTTGCGGGTGCGGCTGGCCTGCACCGAAGGGTTTGCCGCAGCTTTCATGCCGCTGGTCATGGCGGGGTTTCGGCAGGCGCACCCCCAGGTGCAGCTGCAGTTGCAGGTGGCCGTGCCGCAGGAGGTATCGGCCCTGGTGCTGCGGGGCGAGGCGGATCTGGCGCTGAAGTACAGCACGGCGCCCGAGAAGGGCCTGCAGGTATTGCACTCGGCCATCGCACCCATTTACGCCGTCATGCCCGCGCAGCACCCGCTGGCGCGCCAGCGCAGCGTGAGCGTGGCGGACGTGGTGCGCTACCCCCTGCTGCTGGGCGCGGCCAACACCACGGGGCGGCAGCTGTTTGACCTGAGCTGTGCGGTGCAGGGGCTGCGCTACGTGCCCGCCGTGGAGAGCAATTTCTCGTCGGCCCTGCTGCCGCTGCTGAGCGGGCAGGACGTGGTGCTGGCCAGCTACCTCACGGCGGCGCGCTGGGTGGAGGCGGGCCTGCTGGCTGCCCGGCCGTTTGACGAAGCCCAGCTGCAGCAGCGCCGCCTGCAGGTGCTGGCGGCCGAGGGGCGCACTCAGTCCACGCTGGTGCAGCAGTTCACGCAGGCGCTGGTGGTCGCCATCGCGGCATACGGCAAGCGCAAGGTGGGGCGACGCCGCCAGGCCGCCGCAGCGCCTGCCACGGTGTTCTGACTCATCGCCCCAGGTTTCAGTGCGCTCACATTTGGATACGGATACCATCGGTGCCCTATCCGCACCACACCATGGCCAAGAAAGAACACGTTTCCGAGACCCAAGCCACCCAGCTGCTCAAGGCGAACAAGGTGGCTTTCACCGAACACCCGTACGAGTACCTGGAGCACGGGGGCGCGATGCACAGCGCCGAGGTACTGGGTCTGGACCCGTTCACCGTGGTCAAGACCCTCGTCATGCAGGACCAGGACGCCAAGCCACTGCTGGTGCTGATGCACGGCAACCGCAAGGTCTCCACCAAGAACCTCGCACGCCAGATCGGTGCAAAGTCGGTCGAGCCCTGTGCCCCCGAGGTCGCCAACCGGCACAGCGGCTACCTGGTGGGCGGCACGTCGCCGTTTGGCACGCGCCGCACCATGCCGGTCTATATCGAAGAAACCATCCTCGCGCTGCCCCGCATTGCCATCAATGGCGGGCGCAGGGGCTTTCTGGTGCAGCTGGACCCGCAGGTGTGCGTGCAGCTGCTGGGCGCCAAGCCGGTGCAGTGCGCGCTGGCAGAATAGGCCGCCGCGCGATACAGCCCGTCAGAAGGCTGACCCAATGATTTCCAAGGAGTTGCTTTGACCGCCGTCTATCCCGTTCTTGCCACTGTGGCCGCCTACCTGTTGGGCTCGCTGTCGTTTGCCGTCATCGTGACGCGCGTCATGGGCCTGAGCGACCCGCGCACCTATGGCAGCAAGAACCCCGGCGCCACCAATGTGCTGCGCTCGGGCAGCAAGGCGGCGGCCATCGTGACCCTGCTGCTGGACGCGATGAAGGGCTGGCTGCCCGTGGCGCTGGTGATGTGGTTTGGCCACCCCTATGGGCTGGAGGACGGCACCGTGGCGTTGGTCGGGCTGGCTGCGTTTCTGGGCCACCTGTGGCCAGTGTTCTTCCGGTTTCAGGGCGGCAAGGGCGTGGCGACGGCGCTGGGCGTGCTGGTGGGCATCAGCGGCTGGCTGGGTCTGGCCACGGCGGCCACCTGGCTCATCATTGCGTTTTTCTTCCGCTATTCATCGCTGGCCTCGCTGGTGGCCGCTGCGTTTGCCCCGGTGTACTACCTGATGGTGGATGGTGTGGTCTGGTATGCGGAGGGCACCATTGCAGCCTCGATCGTGGTCATGGCGCTGCTGCTGGCCTGGCGGCACCGCGAAAACATCCAGCGCCTGATTGCCGGCACGGAATCGCGCCTGGGCAGCAAGAAGGCGAAACCAGCCGAGGGTGACGAGAGCGCCAAGGCCAAGCCAAAAGCAAAGGCCAGGGCCAAGCACTGATGTCGCGGCGCGCGGGTCAGGCGCGAGCCCTGCGTCAGAGCGCGCCGGGCGCAGTCACCAGTCCGCGCAGCCCCGCGCTGTGCTGCGCGGCGTACAGCCCGAGGCGCACCATGGTGCGGTGGTTGAGTTCCAGGCTCACGGCGGACCGCGCCAGGGCCGCCTGGATGCGGGGCTTGCCGTTGGCAGTCTGATGCAGGCTGGGCTGGCTGCGGTGGTTGCCGGTGTTGTCCAGCAGGCTGGCCACCAGCGGGTGGTTGGCCTTGTCGCTGCGGCGCAGCACGATGGCGGTCTCGCCGTTGTCCAGCTTGACGAAGGTACCCGGCGGACACAGTCCGATGGACCGCACCAGCGTGTAGCTCACCTCGTCGCGCTGGTCCACCTCTTGTCCCACGATGGCCCGCACCGAATCGGTGGCGCTGCGCCCGGCGCGTGATTTGCGCGGGCTGATCATGGCGGCATAGCGGTCGATGGTGCCAAGGATGCGGGTGAGCCTGTCTATGGGTTCCTGCTGGGCCAGGGGCGCGCGCTCTGCAATGCTGGCATGGTGTTGCCCCACCACATCCAGCCAGAGCTGATCGTTGATGAACAGGCGCTCCAGCAGCAGCATGCTGTCTTCGGGGTGGCTCTTGATGGCCTCCTGCTGCTCGGCCGTGGGGCGCTCACGCTGTACGGCCAGCGCGTCCTGCAGCGCGGTCATGCCAATGTTCATCGTGAGCGCGGCCCGCACCAGGCTGTCCCGCTCCCACTGCGGAAGCTTCAGTTCAAGCGCCATGATGTGGCACAGCGTGCCGCACACCAGCGCGTGCGAGGCACTGTAGCCCACGGTGGAAGTGGAGGCGTGCTGGAACATCAGGTACAGCGCCGCGTCGATGTCGTGCGCCACCAGGTCCTGCAGCCAGGCGTCAAATTGCCGCACCTTGCCCGGAAAGTCCTGCACCTGCAGGGGCCGGCTCAGCAGCACCGACAGGGCCGACTCCAGGTCGGACCAGAGGCTGAGCAGGTCTTCGTACTCCCCTTCGGAGTGCGCGTGGGTGGAGGCAGGGTGTGCGGACATCGTGGGTGTATGGGCGTCAGTGGCGCTTTTCCAGCACCATCTGGTCGTTGGTGCGGGTCATCTGGAACTCGTTCAGGAAGCTGTTGCCCAGCAGCACGTAGGGCATGGGCTGCGAGGTGATGATGGCTTCCACCCCAAAGACCTCGACGTCGCCGATGCGGATGGAGTCGAGCTTCATGCGCCAGCCCTGGGCGACACCATTGGCGGTGTTCACGCGCACCGGCTGGCCGTTTTGGTAGTTGAGGCCCATGCGCTCCGCATCCGGCCGCCCGATGGCGACGGTGGAGGCCCCGGTGTCCACCATGTACTGCATGACCTGCCCGTTGATGGTGCCGCTGTTCACAAAATGCCCGCGGCCGTCCGCTACCAGCAGAATGCGCTTGCCGCTGCCACTGCGTCCGCCCACGCTCACGGGCGCCTCGCCCAGCCGCAGCGTGCGCCGCGCGCCCTGGATCTCCACAGTGGCCTCGTCCTTGGCGACAGCGATGACTTTCACCCCCTGGAACTCATCCCCCGCGCCCACCGCCTTGGGCGGGCTGGCGTTCACCACAAGCAGTGCCTTGCTGCCCAGCACACCCGCCAGCGCCACGGCCTGCGCAAGCGCCCACGTGGGGGCCAGCAGCAGCCCGATGCACAGGGCCACGAGGCGCGGATACCGGCGCAGCCCCTGCGAGAGCGGGGGGAGAGCCCGCACGGCCTCAGGGGGGTGTCGCTTCATCTCAGTCGCGGAAGTTGTCGAACGACAGCGGCACGTCCGTCACGTCCTTGCGGATCAGGGCCATGGCGGCCTGCAGGTCGTCGCGCTTGGCGCCCGTCACGCGCACCTTGTCTTCCTGGATGGCGCCTTGCACCTTGAGCTTGCTTTCCTTGAGCAGCTTCTGGATCTTCTTGGCCAGCTCGCTCTCGATGCCGTTGCGCACCTTGATGACCTGCTTGACCTTGTCGCCGCCCATTTTCTGCACGTCGCCCATGTCCAGAAAACGTACGTCCACATTGCGTTTGGTGAGCTTGTTGCGCAGCACGTCTTCGATCTGGGTGAGCTGGAAATCGGCGTCGCCGATCAGCGTGATGTCCTTGTCCTTGATCTCGATGCTGGCGGAGGTGCCCTTGAAGTCGAAACGGGTGGCGATTTCCTTGGCGGTGTTCTCGACCGCGTTTTTCACTTCGACCAGGTTGGCTTCGCAGACGGTGTCAAAAGATGGCATGGTGGGTCTCAATCAATCTCGGAAAATAAAGGGGTCCGCAGGCCGCCGGCAGGGGCGGGTGCGACAATCGGGCCAATGGTAGTCGAGAAAAACGCCCCTTTGCAGCCCTGCAACACCTTCGGCATTGCCGCGCGGGCCCACACCCTGGTGCGCGTGCGTTCGGTGGACGATGTGCGCGCTGTGCTGGCCGACCCCCAGCTCGCGCCCGCCCCGAAATTTGTGCTGGGCGGTGGCAGCAACATCGTCTTGACCGGCGATGTGAGGCCCGTCGTGCTCAAGATGGAAATCAAGGGCCTGCGCCTGGTGGAGGAAACCCCCAAGGCCTGGATCGTGGAGGCGGGTGCTGGCGAGGTCTGGCACGACGCCGTGGCCTGGACGCTGGCGCACGGCTACCCCGGGCTGGAGAACCTGGCCTTGATCCCGGGCACCGTGGGGGCATCGCCCGTTCAGAACATCGGCGCCTATGGTGTGGAGCTGCAGGACCGTTTCGAATCGCTGGACGCCATCGATCTGGCCACGGGCCAGCCGTTCAGCCTGGATGCCGCGCAGTGCGGCTTTGGCTACCGCGACTCCGTTTTCAAGCATGCACCTGCCGAAGCGCAGGACGGTAGCGGTCTGCCGCGCGGCATGGGGCTGTCGGGCCGGGCCGTGATCACCCATGTGCGCTTTCGCCTCCCCAAGCCCTGGAAGCCGGTGCTGGGCTATCTGGACCTGGAGCGCCGCCGCGCCGAGGCGGGGGTGGAGCACCCCAGTGCCGAGCAGATTTTTGACTGGGTCTGCGACATCCGCCGCGCCAAGCTGCCCGACCCTGCCATGGTGGGCAATGCGGGCAGCTTCTTCAAGAACCCCACGGTGTCACCCGACCAGTGTGCCGACATCATCGCGCGCGAGCCCAAGATCGTGCACTACCCCATGCCCGACGGCAGCATCAAGCTCGCGGCGGGCTGGCTGATCGATGCCTGCGGATGGAAGGGCAAATCCATCGGCAAGGCGGGGGTGTACGAAAAGCAGGCCCTCGTGCTGGTCAACCGGGGGCACGGCGCTGACAGCGTGACCGGCGGCGAGGTGATGACCCTGGCCAAGGCCATCCAGACCAGCGTGTACGAGCGCTTTGGCATCCGGCTGGAACCCGAGCCGGTGGTTGTCTGAGCGGGCCGGGCCCGGTGCCCCGATCCCTGCCTTGCGCGGCGTGGCGGCGCGCCCCGGGTGGGCCTGACCATGCCTCAGCGTGTGGCGGTCTCCCGGCCCTGCCGCTCGTGTACCGCTTCGACATCGGTCAACCCCATGCGCAGGCACAGTGCATGGGCCATGCTCCAGGCGTCCAGCAGTTCGGCCCGTATTGCAGGTGCGTTGGCAGGCTCCATGCCATTTTTTTCCAGTTGCAAGGCCAGTGCCGCCAGCTTGTGAAAGCCCAGGTTGGCGGCTGCGCCCTTGAATGCATGCGCGGGACCATGCAGGTTGTGGCCCGGCGTCTGCTCCAACTGATGCAAGGCCTGCAGCAAGGCATCCAGTGCGCCGGACTCGTCGCTGAAAAAGCTGCGCAGCAGCGAGCGGTAGCCCTGGGCCGAAACACCGATGCACACATCGCCCACCGTCGCCATGTCGAGATGGGCGGCCAGGTCGCCAGGCCGGAAGCGCTTTCTGGGGCGGGCAGAGGCTGAGGGCGCAGAGGTGGCGGCTGCCAGCGTCGGGGCCCCGGCCCCATCTGGCTCGCCGGAGTTTTCCATGGGCTCGATGACGGGTTCGGCGGCCGGCACCGAAGGCGCCCCGCGCAGGCCAAAGAGCCCCGTCAGCGTGGCCTGGAGCGCGGCGGCATCCACCGGCTTGCAGACGAAGCCGTTCATGCCGCACTCCGCCGCTTTGTCGCGTGCCTGCGCGAATACGTCGGCCGTCAGGGCCACGATGGGAAGCTGCTCCGGGCTCATTCCTTCGCGGATCCTGCGCGCGGCTTCGAAGCCGTCCATGGC
>DATLGV010000435.1:0-3317 GCA_035540275.1 Acidovorax sp.
AGACGGCACTGACCATGGTGTTCTCCTGTGCAGGGCTTGCTGGCGGGGTGGTCGGGCGGGCGCTGGGGCAGGGCAGCCGTCAGGCCTTGATCTTGAAACCGTCGGCGTACTTGGCGGGGTCCTTGCCGTCCCACACCACACCGTCGATGAACTTGCTGGTGCGCAGCACATCCTTGGGCACGCTGATCTTCATGGCGCTGGCAACCGACTTGTAGAGGTCCACCTGATTGACCTCCTTGGCCACGGCCAGGTAGTCGGGGTGGCTCTTGAGCAGGCCCCAGCGCTTGTGCTGGGTCAGGAACCACATGCCGTCCGACAGGTACGGGAAGTTCACCGCCCCGTCGTTGAAGAACTTCATGTGGTTGGGGTCGTCCCAGGTCTTGCCCAGGCCGTTCTGATAGCGGCCCAGGATGCGCTGGTTGATGGCGTCCACGCCGGTGTTCACATACGCCTTGCCGGCCACGGTCTCGGCCATCTTCATCTTGTTGGACAGGCTGGCGTCGATCCACTGGCTGGCTTCGAGCACGGCCATCATCACGGCGCGTGTGGTGTTGGGGTACTTCTTGACGAACTCGGCCGTGGTGCCCAGCACCTTTTCGGGGTGGTCCTTCCAGATGTCCTGCGTGGTGTTGGCCGTGATGCCGATGCCATCCATGATGGCGCGGTGGTTCCAGGGCTCGCCCACGCAAAAGCCGTCCATGTTGCCCACGCGCATGTTGGCCACCATCTGCGGCGGCGGCACGGTGATGAGCTTGGCACCCGTCAGTGGGTTGATGCCCGCCGCCGCCAGCCAGTAGTGCATCCACATCGCGTGGGTGCCGGTGGGGAAGGTGCCCGCAAACGTGTATTCGCGCTTCTCGCTGGCCATGAGCTTGGCCAGGCTGGGGCCGTCCACCGCGCCCTTGTCGGCCAGCGCCTTGGAGAGGGTGATGGCCTGGCCGTTGTGATTCAGGTTCATCAGCACGGCCATGTCCTTCTTGGGGCCGGCGGTGCCCAGGTGCACGCCATAGACCAGGCCGTAGAGCACATGGGCAAAGTCCAGTTCGCCGTTCACCAGCTTGTCGCGCACGCCGGCCCAGCTGGCTTCCTTGTTGGGGACGATGGTCACGCCGTATTTCTTGTCGAAGCCCAGCACCGAGGCCATGACCACGCTGGCGCAGTCGGTCAGCGGGATGAAGCCGATCTTGACTTCCTTCTTCTCGGGGGCGTCGGAGCCCGCTGCGTGGACGAGCGCGCGCAGCGCGGGGCTCACACCCACAGCGCCCACGGTGGCGGCCTGCAGCACGGTGCGGCGGTTGAGGCTGGTTTTCAGCAGATCGGTCATGGGGCATCCCTCGTTGCGTGCGGTAAAAAACAAAAAGGCGTCCTCACACCGCGCCTGGCTGCCGTCAAGCAACGCCGGGTGCGGGTGGGGACGCCTTTGTCCGTGGTGGAGCCTGGAACGGGTCCGGGGCTCCTTGCCAGCACTGGCCCGCCGTTGGGCCCGTGCTGTCATTGGTCAGACCTGCATTGGTCTTGCACTGTGCAATGCAAAGCGCGTGCCAGCGCGCGCTGCGCCATGTCGGAGCGTTGGTTGCTATTGAATAGATAGCTGTCTGCGCTTGATTGATAAGCGCTATACGCCTGCGGGGCTTGCAGCAGGGATGTTCTTGTTGTGATCAGTGTGGTCGCACTGCCTTTGTGCGGCGCACCATTTGGGAGGGGCCTTGGAATTGGGCGCGGCCCAGGCGAGGGATGCCAAGCAAGGGCCGCGCCGCAGCGAGGGCATCGTCCCCCTTCCCGAATGACGCAGTCATTCGAGAGAAGGGGGAAGCGGCGCAGCCGCTCAGGGGGTTGTTCTCTGGTTTCACCCCAGCAGGTCCATCACGTCCAGCATGCGCTGGGCCACGTCCACCAGCTTCAGGCCCTTGTCCATGGCCGTCTTGCGCAGCTTGTCGTAGGCGGCCTGTTCGGTCAGGCCCTGGCGCTGCATGAGCAGGCCTTTGGCGCGGTCGATGGTCTTGCGGTCGCGCAACTCGGTCTTGGCATCGGCCAGCTCGGCGCGCAACGCCTGCTCGTGCTGGAAGCGGGCCATGGCCACATCCAGGATGGGGCGGATGCGCTGTGGCGCCAGTCCCGCCACGATGTAGGCAGACACGCCCGCTGCCACCGCGTCCTTCACGTGCGAGGTGTCCTCATCGTTGGTGAACATCACGATGGGGCGGCGCTCGTCGCGGGTGGCCATCACCACATGCTCCAGCGCGTCGCGGGCCTCGCTCTCGGCGTCCACGATGATCAGATCGGGCTGCAGCTGAGCGATGCGCTCGCTCAGGAACACGTCGGCGGGCAGCGTGGCCACCAGGTTGAAGTTGTTCTCCAGCAGCCCGATGCGCAGCGCGCGCGACCGCTCCGCCTGCTCCACGGCGTGTTCGTCGTCAGGGTCGGCGACTGCCAGATCCGGGGCCACCACCACGATGCGCAAAGCCTCATTCATACCGGTGAGGATAAGCAATTTTTACGCCACAAATTGGTGCGCCAACGCGGTGCATGGTTCCCGGTGCCCCTGGCACTGTCCTTCCGCCCCGCGAGACAGCCGCCCCATGCCCGCCGCAGCTCGGGGGCGCGGCCCCGGTTGCGGGGCCTGAAAGTTGCTAATACTGACACCGTGGGAGGGCATACCCGGTAGCCCGCCCGGCAGGGCGTCGCATATACATCTGCACACACAGACACACTGAATGGAGTTTTTTGCATGAACAAGCACATCACCCGGCGCCGCTTCTCGGCCAGCCTGGCCTTGACCGCAGTGGCGACCGCCGCACTCCTGACCGGATGCGGCAAGGTGCCGGACACCATCAAAATTGGTGTGGCCCAGCCCCTGAGCGGTCCTCTGGGGGCCCTGGGGCAGGACTTGCTCAATGGTGTGAAGCTGGCCGTGGATGAACTCAACCAGTCCGGCTACACGGTGGACGGCAAGCGCGTGACGCTGGAGGTCGTGTCCGTGGACGACAAGGCCGACGCCACCACCGGCAAGGCTGTGGCACAGCAGCTGGTGGATGCGGGCGTGGTGGCGGTGGTGGGCCACCTCAACTCGGGCGTGAGTATCGAGACTGCCCCCATCTACGCCGCCAAAGACATCGCGCAGATTGCCATCTCCACCAACCCCAAGTTCACGCAGCTGGGGTTACCCACCACCTTCCGCATGGTGGCCAACGACACCTTGCAGGCGCGCGCCATCGGCTCGTTTGCCGCCACGCAGCTGGGCGCCAGCCGCTACGCCGCGCTGGACGACGGCACGCCCTACGGCAAGGGCCTGGCCGACGGCGCCGCCCAGCAGCTCA
>DATLGV010000436.1:0-1639 GCA_035540275.1 Acidovorax sp.
TTGAAGCCCTGCTCGGACAGGCGGTTGAGCATGGCCTCGGCGCGCTGCGGGTCGTCCATGATCGCGCTCTCGGTGATCTCCAGGCAGAAGGCACTGGCCGCCACCCCGTGGCGCGCCAGGATGGCGGCCAGCCGGTGGCTCAGTTCGGGGTCGAGCAGGTCGCGGGTGGAGAGGTTGACCGACACCTTGAGCGGCAGGCCCTGCGTGCGCGGGTCGGCCAGCAGGCGCGCGACTTCTTCAAACATCCACAGCGTGAGGTGGCGCACAAAGCCGGTCTGCTCGGCAAACGGGATGAACTGCAGGGGCGGCACCAGCCCCCGCTGCGGGTGCTGCCAGCGCACCAGGGCCTCGGCCGCCCGGCCCGGCTGCCCGTGCAGGGGCACCTTGGGCTGCAGGTACAGGCGCAGCTCATGGTGCTCCACTGCCTGGCGCAGCTCGGTCAGCAGTGACAGGGTCTGGGCGCTGGACGAGTCAAACGCCGCGTCGTATTGCAGGGCCCCGCTGAGCTGGCGCTTGGCGGCATACATGGCGATCTCGGAGCGGCTGAGCAGGGTGTCGGCGTCGTCTGCATCGCCCGGCCAGCAGGCAAAGCCGATGCCCGCGCTCAGGTCCACCGTCTGGTCCTCCAAGGCCAGCGGCTCCTCGAACGACTGGTTGATGCGCTGGGCAATGTCGTGCGCATCCGCCGCATTGGCGCGCTGCAGCAGGATGGCGAACTCATTGCCGCCCAGCCGCGCCACCATGTCGTCGGGCGAGCGCACCTGCAGGCTCAGGCGCTCGGCCACGGCCTGCAGCAGGCGGTCGCCAAAGGCGTAGCCCAGCACGTCGTTGACATGCTTGAACCGGTCCAGGTCCAGCGTGAGCACCGCCAGCGGCTGCGCGGGCGCGGTGCTGGCTGCAATGGCCTGCACCACGGCATCGCGAAATCGCTCCCGATTGGGCAGGCCCGTGAGCCGGTCCCAGTAGGCCAGGCGGCGGATCTCGGCTTGCTGCGTGCCAATGTCCACCCGCATGTGGTCAAACGAGCGCGCCAGGTTGCCGATCTCGTCAGAACGGTCGATGTGCTCCAGCGGTACGTCGTATTCGCCGCGCGACAGACGCTGCGTGGCCGCGAGCAATGAGCGCAGCGGCGTGGCGAGCCTTTGCGCCACCAGGCCCGTGCCCACGGCAAACAGCAGCACGCCTGCCACGGTGATGATGGCCAGCAGCACCTGCAGCTGCCGGTAGGGCGCCACCACCTCGTCCACCGAGCGCAGCAGCAGCGACTGCACCTCGCCCCCCACACTGTCGAGCGGGCGGGAGCGCGCGAGCAAGGTGCCCTCGGCGGTCTGCAGCTCGCCCGCTGCGCCACCGTTGTTCAGCAGCAAGGCCCGCGCATCGGTCGGCAGGGTGCTGACGGGCAAGGTCACCGCACCATCCGGGGCCTTGACCATCAGGGCCACATGCACCGACAGCAGCTGCCGCATCTCGTCCGCACGCGACTGGTCGATGCGAAAACCCATGAGCACCCAGCCAATGACCACGGGCGCCCGCAGGGGCACCATCACGAACTGGTAGGGAATGCCGTCCATCACCGCGATCTGGCTGCCCTGGGGCTGCTGCGCCAGCCGGGGCACCACCTGGCGCAGCAGCCCCAGGG
>DATLGV010000437.1:0-3777 GCA_035540275.1 Acidovorax sp.
GCTCGACGCGGCTGATCGGCATGGGGCCGGCGCGGCGCAGCAGGTCCTCGAAACTTTGCGCCTGGCGGCGCGGCATCGCCCGCAGGATGGCATCGCGAACACCGGGCTCGGCGCCCTTGAGCGCGATCGCCCATTGCTCCAGCGGAATCTCGTCCAGCAGGCGGGTGAGCACGGCCTCGGTCTGGCTCGAGAGCATGAAGAAGTCGTACATGCTGACCTCGATGGCAGACACCACCTCGGGGTCGTGCGCGCGCAGCAGCTCCACCATGCGGCGTTTGTCGCCCGTGAGGCGGTTGATGATTTCCGCGACCTGGCGCGTGCCCTCCACGCTGGCGCTCTGCGTGCCGAGATCGTCCAGGCAGCGCACGACGATCTCCTCCAGCTCGATGAGCCACTCGTTCTCGATTTCCTGCAGCCGGGCCATGTTCAGCAGCACGAGATCGCGGCTGGCTTCGGGCAGTGCCTCGATCACGGCGCTGGCCTGGGGGGGCTGCAGAAACGCCAGGAAGATCGCCTGCATGCGCACATGCTCCTGGGCAATGCGCTCGGCCAGCCATTTGGGCGAAGCCCATTGCAGGCGCGCCATCTTGGGACGGATCGCATCGCCGTAGATGCTGTTGAGCACGCTGCCCGCGATGTCCGCGCCCAGGGCAAGGTCCAGCGAGCGCTTGAGGTACGAGCGCGAAGCGCCGTGCACGCCGCTTTGCTCGCGGTAGTCGTCAAAGAAGCGCTGCATGGATGCGCGCACGGAGTCGACCTTGATGCCGCTCAGGCGCGACATCACCTGCGTGACCTCGAGCAACTCGTCGCGTGAGAGGCAGCGCAGCACGGCTGCGGCAGGCTCCTCGCCCATGCACAGCAGCACGATGGCCGCCTGTTCGAGCGGCCCGCTGGCCGGGGCTTCGTCGGTGGGAACCGGGGGGTTAATGCGTGCGGCCATGTTTCTGAATCCACTGTTTGACGACTTCGGCCACGCGCTCTGGCTCCTTCTCGGCCAGCACGCGCAGGTGGTTCACCATCACGTCCACGGGCGATCCGGGGGGCGGAAGGTCATAGTCTTCCAGCAACGGCACCACGGGCATCTCTCCCGTTGCTGCTGGGGTGGAGGCCAGCGCGGGGCTGGGCGACGAGGCTGCAATGTCGCTCTCCAGGGACGTGATGGGCGTGAGGACCGTTTGCGTGCTCAGGGCCAACGACGTGGGTGCCGCCAGGCGCAGCTGGACGCTGCGCACGAGCGGGCGCACCACAAAGACCAGCGCCAGCAGCGCCCCGAGGAGATAGACCAGCGGCATGCCCCAGTCGACGACGGTGTCGCGCTGCTGCCACCAAGGCAGTTCGGCGGGCGGTGCGCGGAATGGCAAGGCCGAGACGGTGAGTTGGTCGCCGCGCTCCGCGTTGATGCCCAGGCCGTTGCGCAGGATCTTCTCGATGTTGGACAGCTCGGCGGCGTTCCACCCCGTGGCCACGCCCTTCGGGGCTGCGGCGGTGTTCAGCACCACCGACACATGGAGCTTGCTGAGCCGGCTGCGGCCCCGCTTGATCTGCTTGATGCTGCGGTCGTAGGCGTACTGGCGCGTGGTGGCGTTCTTGCGCGCCGTATTGGCAGAGGCGTCAGCGGACTGCGCAGACGTGGCGGCGGGGTCGGCGTTGACGGGGCGGTTGCTCAGCGAGCCTGGCACGCCGATGGCCGCGAGCGCCCGGTCCTGTTCATCGCGCACGGCCTCGGCAGTGACACGCGGATCGGCGCCGAACTTCTCCTGGGTTTCTTCGATGCGGTCATCGTCAATCTCGGCGGTGACGCTGGCCTTGAAGTTGTCCTCGCCCAGGGCCGGTGCCAGCAAGTCGCGGATGCTGCGCAAGGTGTCTTCGCGATAGCGGGCAGCGGCCTCATTGCCGCGCTGTGCATCGAGTCCCTGGCTCAGGTCCACATGGGCCGACAGCAGGTTGCCGGCCTGGTCCACAAGCTGCACGCGCTGTGGTGAAAGGCTGGCGACGCTGCCTGCCACGAGGTTGACAATGGCGGCGATCTGCTCCGAACCCAGTTTGCGGCCGGGCTTGAGCGTGACCATCACCGAGGCGGAGCTTTGTGCGCCGTCGCTGATGACGAACGACGTGGACTTGGCGATGGACAGGTGCACACGGGCCGATTCCACGGCATCCAGAGCGCCTATGCTCTGGGCCAGTTCCCCCTCCAGGCCGCGGCGAAAGCGCACGTCCTGCACGAACTGGCTCACGCCCAGCGGGTCGTTGCGGTCCATGAGTTCCAGGCCCGCCGGCAGCTTGGCCGTCACGCCCTTGGCGGCCAGCAGCATGCGCACCTTGCCCAGAGACTTCTCGGGTATCAGTACCTGGCCGCTGTCGGGGTGCACGCGGTAGGGGATGCGCTCGGCTTCCAGAACGGCCATCATGTCGGCGGCGGCCACTTTTTCACGCGCGCCGAACACCGGCTTGTATTCGGCCTGGGCGTTCCACAGAAACATCAGCACCACGGCCGTCAGCCCTGCGGCCATCAGCATCAGGGGGCCCAGGCTCTGAATGAGTGCGGGGGGCAGGGTGGGGAGCGCGCCCGTGCGCAGGCGGTCCCAGCCAGATTTGAGGATGGCGTTCACGGGAGAGGCTCCGTTGCTTGCTTACAGCGGGAGCTTGACCAGGTCTTCCATGGCCCCCATGACCTTGTTGCGCACCTGCATCAGCATCGAAAACGACAGGCTGGCCTCCTGGCTCGCGAGCATCGCGCCCACCAGATCGTCACTGGCGCCACTGTCCACATCGGCCATCTGTTGTGCGGCCTGGTGATCCTGGTGATTCACACTGTGCAGCGCTGCCAGCATGCGATCGGCGAACCCCCCGGCCTGCGCCGTGCCGGCGTCGCCCACGGGCGCCTGTATGGCCGTGGGCGCGTGCAGGGCGGTCAACTGTTCCTGGATTTGGCGCAGGTCGGCGGTGATCAGGGAGGCGGTTGCTTGGCTCATGGGGAGAAACGGTTGGTGATGAATGCCATGCAACCTACGCGGTATCTGTTAATTACTTTTGTAACGGTTGCAAATTGATGCTGATTGTAAGCAAAAATTGCAAATGATGCATATTGGGCATCAAAAATTTGATTTGTTGTTCAGCTGTGTTTTTTGTTGCTTCAATTTCAATTTTTTCGTATGGGGTTGTAGTTTTTTCGACTTTTCTCATTCGCTCTGTGGTAAGAGTTCGGAGAAAAGCTTTGATCCTTGTAAGGGATTGTGTAGATTGCGGGTTTTTTTAGCTGGGTACCGGCAGGGGGAGTGGAGATGCAGTACGAATTCGAGCTCTTGGCGGGAGGGGTGCTTTTGCTGGCCACGAGTGTTCTGGGCGGGGCCGCTTTCCTGTGGCTGCGCAAGGCGCGCCGGGCATTGAACGAGGCGCAGCGAACGCTGGCAGGGCGCAACGAATTCCTGGGCATGATGGCCCACGAGATGCTCACGCCCCTGCAGACCCTCATCAGTTCGGTGGAATTGATCGAGCTCAGCGGACGGTTGCCTGCAGACGACCAGGCGTTCCGCCGACTGCGCCGCAGCGCCCAGCAACTGGAGGCGCAGATGAACGACACCGTGGAGTTCGCCCGGCTCAGCGGTGGGCGGCTGAAGGTCTCGCCCATGCTGTTCCAGCCCGATCTGATGATGCAGATCATCGTGGCCGAATACGAGGACGCGGCACGCGAGCGCGGGGTGCGGCTGACGGTGAACGTGGATCCCGTGCCATGTCCCCGGGTCATCACCGATCCCGCCCGCATGCGCCAGATCATCA
>DATLGV010000438.1:0-1804 GCA_035540275.1 Acidovorax sp.
GTTCGGTAGCGGCATAGAACGGGTCCCAGATGGCCCCGGCCGATGCCCGCGCCGCGTTCGAGCGCAAGAGCGTGGACGCCTGGGCCATCTGGGACCCGTTCTATGCCGCTACCGAACTGGCCATCCAGCCCCGTGTACTCGCCACGGGCCGCGACCTGGCGAGCAGCAACAACTCGTTCTACCTGGCCGCCCGCCCGTTTGTGCAGGCCCACCCGCAGGTGCTGCGCGTGCTGTTTGACGAACTCAGCCGCGCCGACCGCCTGGCGCAAGAGGCGCGCAAGGACGCCATCAAGCTCATTGCCGACTTCAGCGGCCTGGACGCGGGCGTGGTGAGCCTGTTCATCCAGCGCCGCCCGTCGTCGCCCGTGGGGCTGCTGAGCAACGCCACCGTGGCCGACCAGCAGCGTGTGGCCGATGCGTTCTTCCAGCTCGGCCTGATTCCCAAACCCGTGAACGTGGCCGACATCGTGTGGCGGCCCGTCGCCGCCCGGTCCTGATGGGTTGCTTCCTCCACTTTCTCAGAGGTCTTCATGAAAATTTTCTGGTTCATCCCCACCCACGGCGACAGCCGCTACCTCGGCACTTCCAAAGGCGCACGCCAGCTCAACCACGATTACCTGAAGCAGGTGGCCGTGGCCGCCGACAGCCTGGGCTACGAAGGCGTGCTCATCCCCACCGGCCGCTCGTGCGAAGACCCGTGGGTGGTGGCGGCCAGCCTGCTGCCCGTCACGCGCAACCTCAAGTTCCTGGTCGCTGTACGCCCCGGCCTGCACCAGCCCGCGCTGGCGGCCCGCATGGCGGCCACGTTCGACCGTTTGTCCGAGGGGCGCCTGCTCATCAACCTGGTGACCGGCGGCGACCAGGCCGAGCTGGAGGGCGACGGCGTGTTCCTGGACCACGCCACGCGCTACGAACAGTCGGCCGAGTTCATCCGCATCTGGCGCGAAATCCTCGCGCGCAGCCACCGGGGCGAAAGCCTGGACTTTGAAGGCCAGCACCTGTCGGTGAAGGGCGCCAAGCTGCTCTTCCCGCCGCTGCAGCAGCCGCACCCGCCGGTGTACTTTGGCGGCTCATCCCCCGCCGCCCACGACCTGGCGGCCGAGCAGGTAGAGACCTACCTGACCTGGGGCGAGCCGCCCGCCGAAGTGGCCAAGAAAGTGGCCGATGTGCGCGCCCGCGCTGCAAAGCATGGCCGCACCGTCCACTTTGGCATCCGCCTGCACGTCATCGTGCGCGAGACCGACGAACAGGCCTGGGCCGCAGCCGAAGAGCTCATCAGCCATGTGAATGACGACACCGTGGTGCGCGCCCAGGCTGTGTTTGCACGCATGGACTCCGAGGGCCAGCGCCGCATGGCAGCCCTGCATGCGGGTGGCGCCAAGCGCAGCCGCAAGGACCTGGAGATCAGCCCCAACCTGTGGGCCGGCGTGGGCCTGGTGCGCGGCGGCGCGGGCACGGCCCTGGTGGGCGACCCGCAGACCGTGGCCACACGCATCGAGGAATACGCCGCGCTGGGCCTGGACACCTTCGTGCTCTCGGGCTACCCGCACCTGGACGAGGCCTACCGCTTTGCCGAGCTGGTCTTCCCGCTGCTGCCCTTGCCATTGCGCAATCGGCTCGTCAGCGGCAACCCCTTGTTTGGCAACCCGCTGGGCCCGTTTGGCGAAACCGTGGCCAACGATTTTGTGCCGCGCGCATCGCAAAGCTGACCGGGCCCGAACCTGAACCCCCAACGGAACCTGTCCCATGACACAGACCCTCAGAGAACTGCAGATATCCCCGCTGGCCGATGCCGTGGACTTGC
>DATLGV010000439.1:0-3705 GCA_035540275.1 Acidovorax sp.
TCGCTGAGCAGCTCGGCAGGCACGATCACTTCGGCCGCCTTGCGCACCAAGCCCGACTGCAAGGCCCAGATGCCGGCCACATGCAGCGCCACCACGGAGCCGACGATCACGGCATTGCGGCTCACACCCCCTGGGGAGGCGAAACGATCAGGGTGAGACATAAAAAAGAAAGAGGGGCAGTGCCGATGGGCAGCGCCGCCCCCAAGCACAGGGTGGACGTTGCCGGGTAAACCCGGATTATTTGCGAAAGATCCACCAGGCCGAACCGGCGACCAGGATCAGGCTGCCTGCGAGGGTAGAGAGGAGTTCCATGACTTGCTTTCCAGGATGGAGCTGGCAAGCTGGATCGTCTGCGGCGCCGCGTCGTTGCGCAAGGCGGCTACCGGTTGCGAAACACTGCACTGCGCCACCACGTCGCGGGCGCAGCTTTCGCAGCATCCGCATTGGGTGGCCACGCCCAGCTCGAACTGAATCTCATCGAAGCTCATGCCGGCACGAGCGTGGCGGGCAATCTCACGGTCCGAAACCCGGCGGCAAACACAGACGATCATGGCGGCAGGCAGTGTGGCTGGCTGTTGAAAGGATGATTGAGATTATAAATACGAATCTATCGCATTTGCAATAAATCATTCCTACCGACAGGGGGAAGGCGGCACCTGCCTTTGCGGGGTACAGACACCCCCGGCCTCAGCCTGTGCCCGAGGGGGCTCCGTCCTGCCCCTCCAGCAGTGCAGGCGTGGCATCTGTCAGCGTGGCGCAGCCGGTCAGTGCCATGGCGACTTCCAGCTCGTCGCGCAGCAGGCGCAGCACGTGGGCCACGCCCGCCGCCCCCGCATTGGCCAGGCCCCACACGGCAGGGCGGCCTACCAGCACGGCCGATGCGCCCAGCGCCATGGCCTTGAGCACATCGGTGCCGCGCCGGATGCCGCCGTCCACCAGCACCGGCACCGCGCCGCCCACGGCCTGCACCACGCGGGGCAGGGCGATGGCGGTGGCCGGGGCCGTGTCCAGCGTGCGCCCGCCGTGGTTGGACACGACGAGGCCCGCAGCACCCAGCGACACGGCCTGGCGCGCGTCGGCCGGGTGCAGCACGCCCTTGAGCAGTACCGGCAGCCGGGTGATGGATTGCAGCCAGGCAATGTCGTCCCAGGTGGGGGCATGGTGCAGCAGGCCGTCGAACAAGGCGCTCTGGCCGGGGCTCAATGCGGAAGGGGCGGGTGCCTGCAGGCCCGCCAGGTTGACCGGGCCCACGCCGGGCGGCAGCCGAAAGCCCGCGCGCCGCTCCCGGTCGCGCACGCCGCTGGTGGGGGCATCCACCGTGAGCACCAGGGCCTCGTAGCCGGCGGCTTCGGCGCGCTGCACCAACGCCTGGGTGAAGCCCCGGTCGGACTGCAGGTACAGCTGAAACCACAGCGGGCCGCGCCCCGGGTCGGGCAGCACGGACTGGGCCACGCTTTCCAGCGACACGCTGGCCTGGGTGCTGAGCACCACGCCCGCGCCCAGCGCGGCTGCGGCATAGGCCATGGCCAGTTCGCCATCGGGGTGCGCCAGGCGCTGAAAGGCCACCGGGGCCAGCAAGATGGGATGGGCCAGCGTGCGGCCCAGCAATGGCACCCGGGTGTGCCCACCCGCCAGCGGCCGCAGCACGCGGGGCCACAGCGGCAGCGCGTCCCAGGCGCTGCGGTTGGCACGCAGGCTGATCTCGTCGGCCGCGCCGCCGCTGAAGTACGCCCAGGCGTTGTCGTCCAGCTGCGCGCGCGCGTGCTGCTCGTGGTCGGCCAGGGTGACCAGGCCCGGAGGGAGGGTGTGGCGTGCAGGAAGTGGGGTCATACAAACAAAAATAGCACCAAGCGCTAGTGGATCATGCGCTGGGTGCTATCAAAATAACAGTTTTGTGGCGGTCGTTTCATACCCCCGATCGCAGCCGTGGGGTAGGGGCCTGCGGTTCACACATCGGCCCACATGCGCAGCAGGTTGTGGTACGTGCCCGACAGTGCGATGGCCGACGGGTCGGTGTCGCCGTGGGTCTGGCGCAGCTTGAGCAGGGCCATGTCCATGTCGAACAGCAACTGCCGTTGCTCCAGCCCGCGCACCATGCTTTCCACCCAAAAAAAGCTGCTCACGCGGTGCCCGCGCGTGACCGGCGCGACCTGGTGCACGGTGCTGCTGGGGTACAGGATCATGTCGCCCGCAGGCAGCTTGATGCGCTTCTCGCCCAGTGCCTCGGCAATCACCAGCTCGCCGCCGTCATAGTCGCCCGGCGGGGTGAGGAACAGCGTGCACGACAGGTCGCTGCGCACCCAGCAGCTGTCGGCGCGGGAGTGCGTGACGGCGCTGTCCACGTGGTTGCCATAGAAGTTGGCGCCATCCCCGTATTTGTTGAACAGCGGGTTGTAGATGCGGCGCGGCAGCGCGGCCGAAAAGAACAGGGCGTTGCGATTCAGCGCGGCCTTGACCAGGCCCTGGAGTTGGGCGGACAGCTCGCTGGCCTGTGCGAGCTGCAGGTTGTTTTTCTGGTGCACCGCCTGGCCGCCCGCGCTGCGGGCGCCGTCCACCCAGGGTGCGTCGGCTGCCCAGAGCTTTTGCCGGAAGAACGCGACCTCGTCGGCGGTGAGAACATCTTGGATGTGCAGGAACATGGAGCCATTGTGAACCGGCCCCGGGTGGTGCCGGGGCCGGTTCATTCGAGGGACTTCAGAGGTGCGTCAGAAGCGTGTCTTCAGCGTCAGCTGCACAGCGCGCGGGGCGCCAGGCGTGTAGAAGCCGCGGTACAGGCCCTCGGCGTACGTGCGGTCGAACAGATTGCTCACGTTCAGCTTCAGCGAGGTCTTGTCGTCAAACGCGTACTCGGCCATGGCATCCATCACCGCAAAGCCGCTGGCGTACACGGCGCGCGAGCCTTCGGGATTCTGCTTGGCGCGGTATGTCAGGCCGGCGCCCACACGCAGCTTGGACGTGACGGCGTAGGTGCTCCACACGCTGCCGCTGTGCTTGGGCGTGAGGCCGGGGCGGTCGCCCTGCACCTGCGCGCCGCCGCCGTTGGAGGCCAGCACCACGTTGCTCTTGTCGATCTTGGCCGACGGGATCCAGGTGTGGTTGAAGAACAGTTCCCACTGGGGTGTCAGGCGGCCGGCCAGGTTGAACTCCATGCCGGTGGCGTGGCGCTTGCCCGAGAGCAGTTCCTGCGCGGCGGCGGTGTCGGGGTCGGTGTTGCGCTCGTTGTACTTCTGGCTGTAGAAGGCGGCCACCCCCAGCAGGGCGCGGCGCTCGAACAGCTCGAACTTGCCGCCAGCTTCGATGTTGCGGCTCTTCTCGGGCGGCGTGTTGGACGCGCGCGCCGTGGAGGCACCGGGGTTGGCGAACTGGTAGGTGTCGCCCGAGGTGTTATACGAAGTGCCGTACGACAGGTAGTACGAGGTCAGCGCGTCAGGCTGGAAGATCATGCCCACGCGGGGGCTGAACAGGCTGTCGGAGCGGGCGTTGCTCAGACTGCCTGCGGCGTTGTGGTATGCGGCCCGGAAGCTGTCATGCCGCAAGCCGCCGACGAGCTTGAGCGTGTCGGTCAGTGACACGGTGTCCTGGAAGTACAGGCCCAGGTTGCGCGACGTGAACGTGTTCCACTGCACCGGCGCGCGGCCGTCGGCCACCCATGCGCCGTCGTTGGGCGTGCCCACCGTGGTGGTGGGGCGCGGGGTGGTGTTGGGG
>DATLGV010000440.1:0-3291 GCA_035540275.1 Acidovorax sp.
GGCTACGACTTCTCCAAGCAGTGGATGAAGGACAACAAGCCCGACGTGATCTTCCTGGTCTACAACGACCACGCCACGGCTTTCAGCCTGGAGATGATTCCCACGTTCGCCATCGGCACGGCCGCGCAGTTCCAGCCCGCCGACGAGGGCTGGGGCCCCCGCCCCGTGCCCGTGGTGCAAGGCCACCCGGATCTGGCCGCGCACATTGCGCAGTCGGTCATCCAGCAGGACTTTGACCTCACCATCGTCAACAAGATGGATGTGGACCATGGCCTCACCGTGCCGCTGTCGCTGATGTGCGGCGAGCAAGACCCCAAGACGGGTGCCTGGCCTTGCCCGGTGATTCCGTTCGCTGTCAACGTGGTGCAGTACCCCGTGCCCAGCGGCCGCCGCTGCTACAACCTGGGCCAGGCCATCCGCAAGGCGGTGGAGAGCTACGACGAAGACCTGAACGTGCACATCTGGGGAACCGGCGGCATGAGCCACCAGCTGCAGGGCCCGCGCGCAGGTCTCATCAACAAGGAGTTTGACAACGCCTTCCTCGACAAGCTGATTACCGACCCCGAGGCCGCCGCCAGCATCCCGCACATCGACTACGTGCGCGAGGCGGGCAGCGAGGGCATCGAGCTGGTGATGTGGCTCATCGCCCGCGGCGCGATGTCCGATGTTGCGCGCGGCGCCATGGCCGATGTGGCCGGTGGCAAGCCGCCGAAGGTGGCGCACCGCTTCTACCATGTGCCCGCGTCCAACACCGCCGTGGGCCACCTGATTCTTGAGAACACGTAAAAAACACGCCAAAGGACACACACCATGACCATCAAAGTCGCACTCGCAGGCGCTGGCGCCTTCGGCATCAAGCACCTGGACGGCATCCAAAACATTGACGGCGTCGAAGTCGTCTCCCTCATCAGCCGCGACCTGGCCAAGACCCAGGAAGTGGCCGACAAGTACGGCATCCAGCATGTCACCACCGACCTGGCCGACAGCCTGGCCATCAAGGAAGTGGACGCCGTGATCCTGTGCACGCCCACGCAGATGCACGCCAGCCAGACCCTCGCCTGCCTGGAAGCGGGCAAGCATGTGCAAGTCGAGATCCCGCTGTGCGACGTGCTGGCCGATGGCGAGAAGGTCGTTGCCCTGCAAAAGCAGACCGGCCTGGTGGCCATGTGCGGCCACACCCGCCGCTTCAACCCCAGCCACCAGTACGTGCACCAAAAGATCACGGCCGGCGAGTTCAACATCCAGCAGATGGATGTGCAGACCTACTTCTTCCGCCGCACCAACATGAACGCCCTGGGCCAGCCCCGCAGCTGGACGGACCACCTGCTGTGGCACCACGCTGCCCACACCGTGGACCTGTTCGCCTACCAGGCGGGCAGCCCCATCGTGAAGGCCAACGCCATCCAGGGCCCCATCCACAAGGATCTGGGCATTGCCATGGACATGAGCATCCAGCTGCAGGCCGCCAACGGCGCCATCTGCACACTGTCGCTCAGCTTCAACAACGACGGCCCGCTGGGCACCTTCTTCCGCTACATCGGCGACACCGCCACCTACATCGCCCGCTACGACGACCTGGTGAATGGCAAGGAAGAGAAGATCGATGTGAGCAAGGTGGACGTGAGCATGAACGGCATCGAGCTGCAGGACCGCGAGTTCTTCGCTGCCATCAAGGAGGGCCGCGAGCCCAACGCCAGCGTGGCGCAGGTGCTGCCTTGCTACCAGGTGCTGCACAGCCTGGAGCAGCAGCTCAACGCGGGTTGATCGCCCTGGGAAACAGACCCTAAGGCGACGCTGAATAAGTCTGCGCGATGAGCCAGGGATGCGCCGTGCGCGAGGGGCTTGTTCAGCGTTGCCCTAACCCAGTTTGGACAGGATGTGATTCATCTCGTCGCGGTTGAAGGCCCGCAGTGTCTGCATGCGCACATTGCCTGCAGAGGCAATCGCCAGCCCAAAGGCGGTGGCAGAGCTGTCGTCGGGGGACTCGATGATGGAAATCAGATCGTACTGGCCCTGCGTCCAGTAGAGATGGGTCATTTTGGAGCCGAATTTGGAGGCTGCCTCCCGGACCATGTCCGCGCGCTGGGTGCTTTCCTTGATGGACCGTATGCCTTGGTCGGTGAAGGTGCAGAGTGAAATGAACGTAACCATGGTGCTTCCTTTCGAGCGGTGCAAAAGGGGCCTTCACGGGTGACAATTTGACGCCGCCCCCATCGCGTCAAAAAGCGGAAATGGGCATCGGATTTCGGCCTGCAAATTCTGTGCGTTTCGCTGACTTGGCAGCGTTCAGCGCAGAGCAGGGTACGCCGCACCCGTGTCGGCGTCAATCTTCAAATGACACGGATTTTCAGGGGGGGCGAGCCCCTTTGCGAGATCGTAAAAATGTGCCATTCAGCAACCAGGCACCCAAGGCGCGCGGCGTGCCCATGAAGGGGCTGCGAGCGGCCATGCAGAACGCCGGGAACGCAGCGAACCCGCCATCGCGCCCAGCTTTTTTTCAGCTTCGCCAAGTGGCAAGCCTTGGGTGTGAGGGGCTTGCCTGCGCACGGCTGCGCTGCATGGCGGGCCCATCGGCCCGAGCGGCGCCTGTGCCTGGTACTGTTCAGCCCACCGCCACGCGCTGCCCCGGCGCGATGGTGGGCGGTGCCACGTTCAGCGTTTCGATCGCAAACCCCGCCGCCGCCTTGTAGCGGGCCATGAAGCCCTCGCGCTCCTCGCGCGGCAGCACGTCGTCGATGTGGTCGAACACCCCGCCGCAGCGCTCGTCCACCATCCCCAGCAGGCCAAACGGGCCGGAGCCCCGGTTGCGCAGCACCAGCGCCGAGATGTCCTTGCACAGCTTGTCGTCGTAGGCGCGCAGCGCCTGCGGGCCCACGCCGTGGGCGATGAGCTGCGCGCCCAGCACGCGTGCATCCACGATGGCCTGGCTGGCCCCGTTGGAGCCCACGGGGTACATCACATGCGCCGCATCGCCCAGCAGCGCCACGCGGCCGTCCACCCAGGTGGGCACCGGGTCGCGGTCGATCATGGGGTACTCAAAAATGTCCTTGGCACCGCG
The DNA here is from genome assembly GCA_035540275.1 of Acidovorax sp. GTDB lineage: Bacteria > Pseudomonadota > Gammaproteobacteria > Burkholderiales > Burkholderiaceae_C > Acidovorax. The sequence goes on from DATLGV010000440.1 coordinate 3,059, forward strand.
CAGCATGGCGGGCACGTCCAGCCAGCTGTAGTTCCAGCCGTCGAAGTGGTGGATGAACTCCTCCAGCGCCACGCGCCGGTTCCAGTCGCCCTGCTGCCAGCCGCCCTGGTTGTCCACCGTGATCTCGGCGATCCAGTTGATGGTGGCCAGGCCCGTGACCGGGTCAGGGGGCGTGATGGGGTAGCACACCACGCGGTGGCGCAGCGAGCCCACGCCCACAAACGAAGCGCCCG
>DATLGV010000441.1:0-1532 GCA_035540275.1 Acidovorax sp.
TTGCTGCCCGACTCGATGTGCACCAGGTCACGCAGGGTGTCGAGCAGAGGTTGCTGCTCCTTCTGGGCCAGCGCATGGACATCGGCCACCGGTGCAGCCTGCGCCACGGCGGCGGCAAATGCCAGCGCCAGTGAGGCCATCAGGGGGCGGACAAAAGAAGGGACTGATTGCGGGCGGTGCAGCGAGTGGTGCATGGTGCAAAGGCTCGGTGAAGGGATGAGGAAGGCCATTATGGAGTCTTGCAACATCAATTTCAAACACCGCGTCTTCTTGCAATTTTTCAGTCAGCGCCTGCAGTGTCGGCCTCAGCCCACAGGCGCAAACACCTCGGGGCCCAGCCGTGACTTGCGGCCCCTGGGTTCAAACAGCCACATGCCATACAGCGGCAGCGATTCCGCCAGCCGCAGGGGCACCACCAGCGCAGACGCACCGCCCAGCAGCGCGGGGTGCGGCACAACCGCCAACAGGTCGGACTGCGCCACCAGGTGCAGCAGGCTGGCAAAGTCGGGGCAGCGCACGGACATCTTGGGGGCGGGCATGCGGCGCACGCGGTGCGCTTCCGTCAGCACATCCACCGGCCCGCTGACACTGGGCCCCACACAGGCCCACGCAGCGCCCTGCAGTTGCACCAGCGACTGGGCCCGGGCCAACGGGTGGCCTTTGCGCGCATAGACCTGGGGATGCAATTCGTACAGGGGTCGCTCCACCACATCAGGGTGCGCAAACTTGCGCGGCTTAGGGGCGATGACCGCATCAAAGCGCCGCTGCAGCAGGCCTTCCAGCAGGCTGCCTTCATCGGCCGTCGCCATCTCCAGGGAGCGCCGGGCGTTGGGCAGGCACCAGCTGGCGTACAGCAGCGGGCCGCAGACCAGCGCCGCTGAAGACGTGAGCCCCACCCGCAGCCGATGCCGGTCTGGCGCAGCCACCGAGGCGCGGTGCAGCGCCTCCACCCCTTGTGCCAGCGGCAGCGCCTGCGCGGCCACGGCCCGGGCCAGGTCGGTGGGCACATGGCGGCGCCCTTCACGCACCAGCAAGGGCTGCGCAAAGTGGGCTTGCAGTGCTTTCATGCCATGGCTGATTGCAGGCTGCGACACGCCGCAGGCATGGGCAGCCAAGGCAAACGAGCCTTGCTCGACGACCGCTTGGAGGTATTGCAGGTAGCGCAGATACATAAACATCTTTTATGTATAAGCCGCCATTGTCTCTTGTCGCGCGGCGCGGACTTGGCGAAGCTACGCACTCCACTTCACGATCTTTGCAACGCCGCGTATGAGCCCTACCCCCATCGACACCGTCCGCACCTACCTCGCCCACTTGCACGCCAGCCATACCGACGGGCTGATCGCCTGCTTTGAAGACGATGGCGTGGTGCACTCGCCCTTTCTAGGAACCATGCGCGCGAACGACTTTTTCAAAAAGCTCGCCCAGGCCTCCAGCGGCAGCGTGATCACGGTGCTGGATCTGTTTGCCTCCGCGCCGCCTAGCCAGGATGGACCGGTGCGCGTGGCGGCCTACTTCCGCTACGACTGGAC
>DATLGV010000442.1:0-2245 GCA_035540275.1 Acidovorax sp.
ATGGAAAGCCTGTGGCCGTTCATCGCGCAGCACCCGCGCTACGCCGAGCACGGCCTGCTGGAGCGGCTGGTGGAGCCCGAGCGCATCGTGATGTTTCGCGTGTCCTGGGTGGACGACCACGGCAGCGTGCAGGTCAACCGCGGCTACCGCATCCAGCACAGCATGGCCATTGGCCCCTACAAGGGCGGCCTGCGCTTTCACCCGTCCGTCAACCTGTCGGTGCTCAAGTTCCTGGCGTTTGAGCAGACCTTCAAGAACGCACTGACCACCCTGCCCATGGGCGGCGGCAAGGGCGGCTCCGACTTTGACCCCAAGGGCAAGAGCCCTGGCGAAGTCATGCGCTTTTGCCAGGCCTTTGTGACCGAGCTGTACCGCCATGTGGGTCCCGACACCGATGTGCCCGCCGGTGACATCGGCGTGGGCGGCCGCGAGGTGGGCTTCATGGCGGGCATGTACAAAAAGCTGGCCAACAACGCGGCCAGCGTGTTCACCGGCAAGGGGCTGTCGTTCGGTGGCTCGCTGATCCGGCCCGAAGCCACGGGCTACGGCACCGTGTACTTCGCGCAAGAGATGCTCAAGACCCGGGGCCGTTCGTTCGACGGCCTGCGCGTGTCGGTGTCGGGCTCGGGCAACGTGGCGCAATACGCGGTGCAGAAGGCCATGGAGCTGGGCGCCAAGGTGGTGACGGTGTCCGACTCCAGCGGCACCGTGGTGGACGAAGAGGGCTTCACCCCCGAAAAGCTCGCCATCCTGATGGACGTGAAGAACCACCTGTACGGCCGCGTGAGCGACTACGCCGCCCGTGCGGGTGTGAAATTTGAAGCCGGCATGCGCCCCTGGCACGTGAAGGTGGACGTGGCCCTGCCCTGCGCCACGCAGAACGAGCTGGACGAGAACGACGCCAAAACCCTCATCCAGAACGGCGTGCTGTGCGTGGCCGAAGGCGCCAACATGCCTTCGACCATCGAGGCCGCCAAGGCGTTCGAGGCCGCAGGGGTGCTGTACGCCCCCGGCAAGGCCAGCAACGCGGGTGGAGTGGCCACCTCCGGCCTGGAGATGAGCCAGAACGCGGCCCGCCTGTCCTGGCCGCGCGAAGAGGTGGACGCCCGCCTGCTGCAGATCATGCAGGGCATCCACGCGGCCTGCCTGCAGTATGGCCAGCGTGCCGACGGCAGCGTGAGCTACATCGACGGCGCCAACATCGCCGGCTTTGTGAAGGTGGCCGACGCCATGCTGGCGCAGGGCGTGGTGTAAGGACCTGTTGACGAAGGCTGCGCGGCGACGGGAAACCCTGCGCAGCCCCCCCATCGAACTTTGTCTTCGCCAGCGACTCTGCAGGAGGATGAAAAGAGCCCCCCTTCTTGTGTCCCTTGCAGTGGCGGTGGCCGTGAGCGCCGGTTGCGCCACCCTCGACGCCAAGCAGCGCGAATGGATCTTCCAGCCCAGCGACCGCAGCTGGGGCGGCGCGCAATCCACCGAAGGCATGCAGGACGTGTGGATTGACTTCACCTCCGACACCAGCGGCAAGGCCGAGCGCCTGCACGGCCTGTGGCTGCCCCACGGCAGGGCCAACGCGCCGGTGCTGCTGTACCTGCATGGCGCGCGCTGGAACGTGGCGGGCTCGTCGGGCCGCATCCGGCGCATGCAGGAGCTGGGGTTCTCGGTGCTGGCCATCGACTACCGGGGTTTTGGCCGCAGCAGCGCGGGCCTGCCGTCGGAGGCCACGGCCGTCGAAGACGCCCGCGCCGCCTGGGACTGGCTGGCCAGGCAGCAGCCGGGCAAGCCCCGCTACATCTTCGGCCACTCGCTGGGCGGCGCCATCGCCATCGACCTGGCGCGCCAGGTGCCTGACGAGCAGGGCACCATCGTCGAAGGCACTTTCACCAGCATCCCCGACGTGGTCAGCACCTTCAAGTGGGGCTGGTTGCCCGTCTCGGGCTTGATCACGCAGCGGTTTGAATCCATCCGCAAGGTGGCCGACATCGGCTCGCCGCTGCTGGTGGTGCATGGCAGCGAGGACAGCCTGATCCGCCCCGCGCTGGGCCGCCAGCTGTATGAGGCTGCCCGGGAGCCCAAGGAGTTTGTGCTGGTGGAAGGGGGCTCGCACCACGACACCAACGCCGTGGGCCAGCATCTGTACCGCGCGGCGATGGCGTCGCTCTTTCAGCTGAAGTAGCCCAGGGCGACCCCGCGGCCGGCCCCCAGCGGCGCATGCACCTTCTGGTACCCTCAGACAGATATGTCT
>DATLGV010000443.1:0-1606 GCA_035540275.1 Acidovorax sp.
CTGCACGGCCGCGTTCTGGCAGGCGCCCTCGCTGGCCCTGGCGCAGCAGCGTTTGCAGTCCTTTGACCGGGATGCGCTGGTGCTTTCTCTGGTGGTTGCTGCAAATTCAATAGCAAATCAGGCGGGCAGCGGTGCCCAGCCCACGCTGGCCACGGCGGGCAGCCTGTCGCAGCGGCTCACGCGGGTGCTGCGCGATGCGCTGCACGATGGGCTGGGGCGACTGCAGTTTGGCCAGGTGCTGCTGGCCACGGTGGGGTCCACGGCGCCCTTCGTGGGGCTGCTGGGTACCGTGTGGGGCATCTACCATGCGCTCACCGCCATGGCAGGCGCGGGGCAGATCACCATCGACCGCGTCTCCGGCCCCGTGGGCGAGGCCCTGGTCATGACAGCGGCCGGGCTGGCCGTGGCGATCCCCGCCGTGCTGGCCTACAACGTGTTTGGCCGCCTGATCGGTCGCATCGAGGCCGACCTGGAAGGGTTTGCGCGCGATCTGCGAGAGCTGGTCATCGACACGGTGCCTGTCCAGAGTTTGACTGGCACCACAGCAGGCCTGAGCAATGCGAGCCGACCCGCCGCCGGGCCGCCCCAAGGCGGTTCAGCCCCCTGGGGGGGCAGCGAACCACGCGCAGCGGGGAGCGTGGGGGCATGAGTTTCGGACGACTCGAACGCACCACCGGGCCGCAGCCCATGAGCGACATCAACATGACGCCGCTGGTGGACGTGATGCTGGTGCTGGTGGTGATCTTCATCCTCACGGCGCCGCTGCTGGCCAGCTCCATCCGGCTGGACTTGCCGCGCACCGAAGGCGCCACGCCCGGCGCGGCCCCGCAATTCGTCACGCTGGTGGTCGATGCCTCGGGCCAGGCGTTTCTGGATGACCAGCCCCTGTCGCAGGACGCGCTGGCCGAGCGCCTGCGCCGCATTGGCGCCGAGCGCCCGGACACCGAGGTGCAACTGCGCGCCGACGCCGCCGTGCCCTACGGCCGCGTGGTTGAAGTCATGGGCGCGGCCCACCTGGCCGGGCTGCAGCGCATCGGATTTGTGGCCGAACCGGCGGCAAGTCCCGCCCCACCTGCGTCCCCCGCTCCATCGCGCTGACGCGCCCGGACTGCGGGCCCGCCAGCGCCGGCCCCTGACCGCCTAAAATCCCTGCAGCGCGGCCCTGCGGCTGCACTCTTCTCTCACCCCCGAGCCCCCATGCAAGACAAATACTCTCCCCAAGACGTCGAACGCGCGGCGCACGACCACTGGACCGCCCGCGATGCCTACCGCGTGACGGAAGACGCGAGCAAGAAGAAGTTCTACGCCTGCTCCATGCTGCCCTATCCCAGCGGCAAGCTGCACATGGGCCACGTGCGCAACTACACCATCAACGACATGCTCACGCGCTACCTGCGCATGAACGGCCACAACGTCTTGATGCCCATGGGCTGGGACGCCTTCGGCCTGCCCGCCGAAAACGCTGCGCTGAAAAACGGTGTGCCCCCTGCCAAGTGGACGTACGAAAACATCGCGTACATGAAAAAGCAGATGCAGGCCATGGGCCTGGCCATCGACTGGAGCCGCGAGGTCGCCACCTGCTCGCCCGACTACTACCACTGGAACC